>JABEUM010000028.1 GCA_013044475.1 Acidimicrobiaceae bacterium
ACAGTAAGAACAGTGGTTCTACGGTTAGGTGTAAGATAAAAACTGCTGTTATAGGTTGCCATGTTATATATGTATGCACGAGATTCAAACATCATCGATAACCTGGCTAAACGGAATTTGATTCAAGCTATCTTTTGCGCTCCCATAACCCCGGGATTAGCGTTCAACATTTGCCAGCAGTGGTTTCTAAGGCTCGCAAGCGTCTAAATCAATAGCTACGATCTTTTAGTAGACCGCTCTTCGCTAGCGGCTCTTTCCATATCCGTAGCCGCCTCCACCACGACCTTTCGATGCCCCTTGGTCGTAGCTTGAACTACTTGAGCTACTGGAACTCCTGTAGCTGTTCTCTTGACTTGCCTTATAAGCCGCTTCTCGCATGGCCTTTTCTTGGGCAGCTCTTTCCTGTGGTCCCGGATCGAGATCCGGATAGTACATCTCGTCACTGTCGGGTTCGATCTTTCTGACTATGTCGATTTTGAAATAGTCATCTGTGATAGACCATCCTTTCCCTAGCATTTTCCACAACACAAGGTCATATTTGACTTTGTCAACAACCCAAATCCCATCGTCATTCTGGTAGAAGAATCCACCGCGATACTTCCGTTTCTTCCAATTCTCGAATTGCTGCTCGGGAGTAGCTTTGATCTTTTCAGGATTATTCGATACTGTGATGGGTTCGTTATCCCAAGTCCCAAAGATCTTGTTGCTGACTTTTGTGGGTTTCGGATTCACTTGAACATCTGGTTCTGAGATTTCAACTTCAAGTGAAATCTCTGGTTCGATTGGTTCCGGTTCTCTGGCCTTATAAACCAAATCACTGGGTCCACTACTGTCACTGGAATTACTAGCTCGAACCTGTGTCACACTTTGAGCTAACGTGGGATCGGATTTACACATCTCATCTACTGTCTGGGCTATTCCTTCACGCAGTAGAACTTGTTCTACAACCGACCTAGCATCCTCGGTTTCACTAAGTGCAATAACTACAGGAGCGTATCTTCCTCTGGTGGTTGCTGAATATAGCCATTCACGGGTTTCCATTCCGGTTACAACCACAACTGAACGATTAAATGTCTGGCCCTGGGCTGAGTCTCCAGTATGAACTCCACCAAGTGCAAGGGTGTCTTTAGCAACATCACGTCTGATGGTGGCGCTATATCCATTCACTTTGATTACAACTGAAGACTCATTGACTTCTACGATCTGGCCCTTTTGTCCGTTGTGGAAAACGTGAGTGAATTCGCCATCTGGCGACATAACTTTCAAGTTGCGTCGAATCACAACTTCATCGCCTGCCCAGCCGGCAATAGAGTCACGCAACATTGCGACATTTGGTGTATTTGTTCCAGGGATCATTTCCATTTCCGGCCTTGGAAGACCTTGCGCGATTTGACATCTGAGATCATTTGAATAAACCACAACTTCAGAACTTGGAAAACTATTTACTATATCGATGATCTCTTCGATCTTTTCTGCTGGTCTGATCTCTAGTAGATCAAGTACTTTTTCAGGATCGGCTTCACCTGTAACTACGTCTCGAAGCTGGTCATGAACCTCTCTCCATGGTTCACATCTCTTTGTTTCATCAAGGGTTGCCATACCTAGTTTTTGTGCTATATCGATTAGCAACCTGGCTGAAGTAGAGCCATCAATTGGCTGAATCTGATGTTTATCACCAAGTGCTTTTATAATTACACCAGACTCTGCCAAAGAAAGGATCATCTCGATATCTGAGTGGTCAAGTAGACCAAGTTCATCAACTACAAGTACATCTCCCGGCATTGGTATATCGGCAACGTTGTCTGGGTCTATGTTGGCTTTATTACCGAAGTTATGGTCAATATTGCGTGCGTTTATGTTGGAGTTGTTGCCGTATCTATTACCGGAATTGTCTGGATTCATGATGTTCTTTGCGTCAGTACTCATATTGGCTTGGGTTCCGTGCTTATTACCGGAATTGTCTGGATTCATACTCCTGTTGACGTAAGTACTCATGTTTCTATTTGCGCGTAGATTTTCGTTATCAGAACTGAGCGAATCGCCGAGTGCAATTCGTCGTCTGAGAGCTTGAGTAGAAAGTGATCTGGAACTTATTGCACCGGCTGAAATACCGGTTTCAGTTGCAGTGAGACGATTTCTTGCAGTTGCGAAGACCCTAACTCCCCGGTCATTCCAGTATTTGTTTGCCAAAGTAAGGGACTGGGTCTTTCCTCCACCGGCAACACCTGAAATGACACAAAGAGCCGGTCCGGTGGTACTTGTGAGTTGCTCATCAATTGACGGCTTATGCGAACCTACAAAGGGAAAATCACTGGCTAGGTTAGCTGCAATTGTGGTTTCGCTACCGGTAGTCAGTACCTTGGTTGCCCTGGTGCGGATCTCATCTTCACGTATCAGCTGTGAGTGAAGTACCCAGTGTTTATCTCCAACTAGAACTCTGGGATCTGCACCTACTTTAGCCATCAGTTCTGGACGGGAATTATCATCAGCAAAGCGGGCACACAGTCCAGCTACTGCTTCTGGTTTTGGTGCTCTTGGTAGTGTTGCCATAAGAGCAATGACTGAAGTTACATCGTCATATTTCGGGTACTCAGACCAAGCTTTCTTTGCAACTTGTGACATTTCATCCCAGTCACTCACCCGGTATTTCTTTGCTAACCATTTACCGATTACTTTTGACTTTTCTGGATCTGACATAGCTTCATCAATTGCGTGCTCTATAGCTTCACCGCCAAGTTGTTGATCACCGAGTTGTTCGCCTCTAGCTGTCTTGATCATATTTACAAGACTTTCTGGGAGGCCTTTGTCGGCCTTTCCTTCACAGATCTGTCTCCAGTGATGCCAGGCTTGTTCATCAGATATCGGAATATCATTAGCTGCGAAATAGGTCTGGATTGCTTTTACTGAGTTACGGCCTGTAGAGGCTCGTTCTATGATTTCTGGATCTACTCCTACTACTTCACCATCAAGACCAAAACCAAGGCCGATCTTTGCCATTTCATTAGCTAGTACTCTTCTTACAGAACCATCAGCCAGCTTTGCGCTCTCATTGAGGAGTTTTTTACCGTCGATCTGGCCACGTCTACCGTCAATGGTTTCAGCTGTTGCTGAGATGATCAGATGAATGTGCATATGAGGATCGCCTCCGGCACTTGCCGCATGTCCAACCCACCATCCTTTTAGGCCAGATACCGGAACTTTTTCATAACCACCGTCACCGAAGCGAACCACACTTTCTTTTTCAAGTTCATCGATATAGGTCTGGGCTAGCTTTTCTCTTATTTCAGAAAACCAGGACTTGAGTTCGGGATCTGATGCACATAGAAGAGACAGTCCTTTAGGTACATCTATGATTGCACCCCAGGAAACTACCTTTACTTCTTTTCGTGCGTTAGCTGATAATGCTCGTGCAACTGAAGCAGGATCAGTGGGATCTTCATCTGTGTAAGATTCGTCTTTCCAACCTTTTCCAATCCAGTGTGGATTTCTGGCTTCTCCTCCGAGGATCTCTGCAAGTTCTTCAACCTTGAGACTTCCATAGGCCAGAGGAGTTGAAGAAGCCTCTTCGTCGAGTCGTTTTAGTACCACCGAGGCGATATCGGTAATCGGTTTGATTTTCTGTAAAGTTTGTCCGCTCACATATATATGTATGCACGAGCTCAAAAGTTAGCTGTTGGTTCTAAGCATGACCATGCATATGTGCTCTTAATCTTAATTTTGATCTCGATTTTGAACTCGTAAGCGGAGTCAGAGTTACGAGACAAGCACAAGCATGCGCTCGCTACCAAGCTAGGCCACCAAAACCGTCGACCTTCTAATCCCGACGACAATTTCTATTCTCACACTTGGGCACGAGTAGAGGAATGGGGATTGTTAAGGTCAACAAAATCGACTGTGGTGAACGCCCTGAACTCTTCGCGCTCACTCATTCCGCGGTATATCGGATGACCGAGAAATCTGGTTTTGACAACGAGACGGTTTCTGCTGGTGGCTAAGCCTCGGCCTCTATGAGTAAGCGCAGCGCCTAGGGTTTCATACGGAGGTACTTGTCAGCGTGTTCCGTTATCAGCAAGATCTCCAAATACTGGTCAAACATGGTTTCAACTGCCGCTGCGGTGAGAGCGACAAAGCTCTCCTCCCATCTTGCACTTGGAAGCATTCCAGTGTCTCTAAGTATTAGGCACGGCTTGTTGCGATGTGAAGGGCTGGGGGATAACCAAATTGCATCAAAAGCAGGTTGATAATCATGGAGCGGACTTCGGCATCAGTCGAAAGACATTACAAGTGTCTTCGAGGCGAGATAAATAAAGCAATCTCGATCTGAATTGTCGATGATAGGTAGTTTTTGTACTCCGGTTTTCACCAGACCAAAAAGCCCGCTGGAGCAATGGCTTTCCCAACCTCATTGTGTCTCTTCTGTAGTTCGAGATTATCGTACCTGTTAGAGTTGAGTATATGACAACTCAGCTTTGATCTTGACTACCGAAAGGCGGTGTCATCTATGTTGCAAACACTAGAAGTGGAAATCGATGAGCAAGGTCGAGTTCATCCCATCGGTGAAGCGGTGAAACTTCCAGCGGGACCTGCCCTGTTAACCTTATTGGCGCCAGCGGGAAACGAGACTGCCATCCTCTCTGAGGCGGCTCTCGCCGAGGACTGGCTCAAACCGGAAGAGGATGAGGCATGGGCGTATTTGCAGCCGGGCAAGTAGTCATAATGCCGTTTCCGTTCTCTGACCTCTCTCGAAACAAATATCGTCCTGCTCTTCTGTTAGCTGATGTCGGGCGTATGGATTGGATTGCCTGTCAGATTACAAGCAATCCTTATGCCGACTCTCATGCTCTAGTCCTTGATAGCAGCCACTTCGATCAAGGGGGACTGGCACATGTCAGTTACATCCGCCCCGGGAAGCTCTTCACAGTCCATGAAGACCTCGTAGACCGCGCGGTGGGAACGCTCAAACCTGTGATCATTGACCAGGCAAGAGAAGCAGTGATCCAAATGGTGCGGGGATAACGAGCATTAGGTGGGTAATGTGCAGAGCTGCAATACCTGACTATTCCGGTTCTCCTGTGGGTGGATTATTGCAACTCCCGCGAATATTTCCGGCAATCCCGCGAGTAATTATGCCAACTCACGCGAGCAGTTTCCGGTAGTTACCACAGTTTTTTCTTTTATCCTCCCTTCTGTTGTTCTGAACTAAAAGGCGAGTCAAGCGTTGCATGTCTGGTCTTAATTGTTCTTAATTGTGATCTCAATTTTGCACGGGTCAGTGCAGTTAGAGTTGCGTGGCCAGAACAGGCGTGCATTAGCTATCGAGCTATCCACCTCTGTTCAACTCCACCAAACCCAGCTAGAACATTTGCCACACCGGAGTCCACCTAATTCACAAACATCATTTGGGCTTGATTTAGGGTTAGGGCCCGAGGCAAGACGATTTCGCAAGAACTTGTGAAGCAAGACGTGGCGCACTTGGCCTATTCTGAAAGTATGCCCATGGACACAACAAACAACAAGAATCTTTCAGTCACTGAGGCTCGAAACAACTTCTCTCAGTTAGTGAATCGTGCTGCCTTTGGTGGAGAAGTTACCTTCATTCACCGCGGCCGAATTCATGAGACGGTGGCAGCCATCGTTCCGGCTGATTTAGTAGAGCAATACGAGGCTCTCTTGGATCAGGAAGATAGGCGGATTGCCATGGAGCGTTTGGCAGATCTTGAAGCGGGTCGAACGACAGCGAGGCCCTGGGATGAGGTCAAGCGGGAACTGGGTTTTTGAGAACTTACTTTCACTTTCGAGATTCAATTCCGGATGAACGTGATATTTAGGCACAACATATGGTTGGCTTGACTACCTTTCGCATCTCTGGTCGAATCTAGATCTCGGTGTCCAAGCGGGGCTTCGAGGTGATCGTCTTTCGATAAACAATCGAGAATAAATCGTTAATGATTCGAGAACGAAGTGGTAATGTATCGATAATATCGTCGGACAACATATGAAATTTATTTCGTTCTTGCTAATAGCTCATCGCAAAAGGATGGATAAACAATGAAGCGTTCGCGAAAGCGTCGGACGCCCCAGAGGCAGCGACGGTGACCGTTCCGGAGCTCCCAGGAGCGAGCGGATCGAGTCTCACCGGTCGGTCTGCTGGCGACCTTTCGACGCGTGCTCCAGGACAAATCAAATACACTAGGAGGATAGAGAAGGTCGGATTTGAGTACGTCCCACCGGAATTGGCTAAATTTCTGAAAAGAGCTGAGATCCTTGTCGGCACCGAACTGATCGCAGGCGCTGATGAACCCGTGACCAAACGCCGCCAGAACGGAACACACTACCAACTCCTTTCGGCATGGTGGGCCAGCGAGTCACGCTTCGTTCTCTTCGAAGCAAGGCGGGAACTGACTTCGGTGGGAGAGGGCACGTTCCGACCGTCAGGGTCATGGACGGCTAGCGGTACGGTCCATCACTTCGCTGCACCAGCGACAACCGACCGATCTGAGTGGCGGTACAAAGGTGCCGGTGGCTCCGAAGCAACAGCGACCAAAGACCGTGTCGTGACGGACGCACTCGACGCGCTACCGCCTGCCGTAGCAGGACCGGTCATTGGCGGCACTACTCACGCCTGGTTACGATGGCGCAAGGGTTGGGCTTCCGAGACCATCGTGGCTTCACGGGTCATCGGCAACGAGGTCCACGTTCTGCGCGCCCAAAGAGAGGGCACCTCTCGCGGCGAGCTAAAGACGAGCGCTTGGGTGGCCGAGGTGATCGACGCGACATCGAATAACCGCGTCCCCTTTACTGCCATCATGCCCAGCGGAATCTCACTGGCATACCGGCTCCTTGGTCGCTGAAGCCGAACCCTGACGCTGTACACTTCCAGCCTGGCTGATTGAGAAGATCAAAAAAATGGTAGCCCCAATCGCGGCATCCTAAGGATGGCTGTACCTTTGTCTCGCCCGGTTTTGAACTTCCCCCCGTCCCTCAGATATTTACCTACGGTGCTTCTTGAATGTCCAGTTTCTCGTGCAATTTCTCGGTAACTGAGATTTGTTTCTTCAAATCAAATATGTTCCAAGTGGCCTACCCTTCTGCATGTAAAACTCCTTCGTGGAATTCGATTCGATACTTCACTCAAGAGTACTGTCTGTTGGGTGGGTCAATTTTTATCGCTGATGGTGGGTCAATTTAATTCCGCTGTTTACACCGTCATCTTGTACTGGTCGTTTCCCGCCATGGCGTCCGTTCCGTTTTCCTCGTTCATTGATCGTTATCCTCGTTTACCTTTTCGATGACTTTCGTGGGGATCAGCGCTTCCAGATGCCGATGGAGTTCGAAAGGCAGATCACCGCCCTTTACGAGAACACCGAGTTCCATGTTACGCTCCATGGCGGCGGAGGTCAGATTCGCACTGGTGATGAAAGCCAATTCGCCGTCGGCAACGGCACATTTGGCGTGAACGGCTCCCGACAATTGTCCGGGCGGCGACTTCATGTCCGACGACCAGACGTAAACGTCGATCAAGGGAAGAATGCTTTTCATGGCCTTGACGGAATCGTATGTCACCCGCCCGCCATGCTTGTCGGACGATTCCAGAAGCACATCGATCTGAACCTGGCGTCTTGTCGCTCGACGGAGCGCCCGGATGATTGAATCGACTTCGTAGGCGACGAAGCTGACGAGAAACAGCCGTCTTTTCGCGGCCTCAATGACTTCACAGAGCACCTGCTCGGTGTGTCTGACCGGAACCTTACCTGTCGACGGGCCTGTCCATACCAGTTCCACGGCCCCGCGATTTTCTCTCAGCACCGCTGCCGCAGATGCTCCCCGGAGAGCGGATGCCACTTCCCTTGGAGAGGTGTCCTTGTAGTTACTCCACACCCGATCCAAACGCCCCACCAATTCCTTGTCCACGTTGGGGCCGAAACTCGAACGGGTCAAGGCGAACTGTTCGACGGACCCGAGCGTCTCGATTTTCGTCGCGACGGTGGAGATCCGATCCGGATGCAACTCCAGGCCGAGCTCGGCGATCACTGCTAGAAGGTCATCCATTCGAGCCTCCGTTTCCGACGAAGAAAGCGGTGTCGGAGACCTCGAAGGTTTTGACCAGCAGTGCCCTGTCGAGATAACGGTTTCCACGCTCACAGGACGTTTCGGCGACGAAGGTGCAGGCATGGCAGGCGGCGGAATGCAACGAACGATCGACACCGGGATTGTGTTGCGAGCAGAGGGGGTCGGAAGAGCATACGGTGGCGCGATACAGAGCTTGCTCAATCAAGCGGCCGAGATTCTCCGGTTTACCTAGCTCCACGAGTCCGCCGAGAGTCCCATCGGAATCGGCAGCCGCCGTGTAGAGCAACACCCCCCCCATGGGTGATTCACCATCACTCTTCGCGTAGATGCGCTCCCGGATGCTCGAAGCGTTGTAGCCACATTCGAGAGCCAGCTCTCGAATGAGAAGATGGGCGAACGTGTGCAGCATGGCGTATCTGATTCCTGGATATCCCTCGTCGGGGTCCAGCCCACGTGCATTCCGCCAGCCCCAATGACCCGCTTCCAGCTTTCGGCTTCTGGCTTGAACGGTTATCTGCCGTTCCCACTCGGCCAGGGCTTTCTTGTCGAACCTGATGAATATCCCTTCGCCATGTACCTCACTGACGGGGACCCAATCGGGCTTGTTCCGACTGAGATCGGCCATCGGCGGTCGCTCGTCCGGATCGGTCGCTTCTTCGGGAGCCTCTACCCGGGTGTAGCCGATCAGGGCGTTCACTTCGCGAAGCCGTTCCAGTAGAAGCACGCTGGCAAGACGGTCTCGATGACCTTCCGGTGCTTCGGTCTTGCTGCTCAGAAAATGCGGCCAGTCCGTCGGAGGATTGTCCGAGGTCAGGACGTCCCACTCGGGATCCTTGATGTCGCCCTCCGATATGACCGTTGTGCTTGATCGTCCTTCCTTTCGGTCTTCGACGGCCTTCCAGATGTTCCTATGATCCCATTTGTCGATTCCCGGAAGACTGCCGCTCTTGACCAGGGTCTTCACGATCACCTTGGTCTCTTCGGCTGATTCCGCATCAGAGAAATATTCCCATCCATCCAGGACCAATTGCCCGAGATGGTCTCGTTCGAGAGGGATCGCGAGAACGGACAGTGTGATCGGAAACCATCCGTTGGTCGCACCTAAAAGAATGGTTCTGGCATCCTCAGTGCATTCCTCGTACATGTTGAGGTGGGGATGCCGACCTCGACAGGCAGGAAGGTTTTCCTGCGCCTCGCGCCCAAAGGCGTGAACCAGCGAGCGTGCCGCGTCGCAGGTATCGCATTTGACCCAGAGGTTTTCGGTCTGCAGGGACGCTCCACGTTCGAAGAAACGTAGCGTGCCTTTGCACTCGGAAGGGCCGCCATGCACGAACCAATGCCATGGAAAGTCGTCAAGGTGACCGTTTCTGCACGCTAGCAGAAAACGGGCGGGAACAGCGTCGGCGTTCTTTCCTTTCTCGCAGTTCGAATGAACGAAGTGAGTCTGCTCGGGTCGGTACGGGTTGGCCTTGATGTCGAACAGACCCGAATCGTATTCGGCCAGTAAGCCACATTTGACGCATCTCAACCAACGCGGGAAGGGCTGTACCGGTACGCCGATCTTGCCTTCGGCAGACATCGGATCGACATCGTCTTCCCTCAGAAAGGGAGGCATCCGTAGCCGCTGCACTTGGGGGCCAAGAACCCGGCGGACGGCGGCGAGCAGGCGTGCCTCTTCGATCGGTGGGCATCGGTCTGGATCCCAGCGATCCAACCCCATGGTCAACACCGAAAGATTCGGCAAGTCAATCAGGGCTCCGGGACCGTAGGTCCAGAGCAATTGACTGGGGCGAACTTGCCCGACGAGATAGGAACTCATGTGTCACCTCCATTCGCTTTCTTGATCCTCGATTTCCAGGGCGGAGGTTCGGAAGAATGTTTCGAGGCATCCATGATCAATTGAACTCCAGGTTCCACATCACGCATCGACATGGGAACCGTAAATTCGTCCCACGCCAACGCTCCAGGTTTCTTCAGTAAGGCGGCAAGGTCTCCTTGTCCACGCTCCGTTTCGTAACCCAGTCTGCGGCCGGGCTTCACGGATTCCTTCACCCACAGGTCGATCCGATCGGCGGTCATGTTGTTGGCGGTCGTCCTCGCCGCCTTGTCCTTCACTTTCCAGGCACGTTCGGACAGCACCTTCCGAGCTCTCAGGGCTTCCTCTTTGCCGGAGCTGTCGAGCGATTGCGCGCCGGAATTCGGGTTCATGGAATCGTTCTTGAGCCGGAGGAGGCTCACCATTGCACCGGTCAGACCACGATCCAGCGCTCTCGCCGCGAACGGCGTGACGGACTGGGCCTCGACATGCTTGTAGAACGTTGCGTGATAATGCTCGAACGTTTCGTAATGGGACAGATCGCGAGGCCGCGACCAGGTGAGCACGGTACAGACGAGCCCCGGGAAGGAACGACCGACGCGGCTCGTGGCCTGAATGTACTCCGCCGTGTTCTTCGGCTGGCCATTGACGACCATCAATCCGATGCGGTTGACGTCGACGCCCACCGACAGCATGTTGGTGGCCAGCACGATGTCAATGGCCCGCGTCTCACCTTTTTCCCAGGTGGGCTTGAACTTGACCTCCAATTGGCCAAGCTTCTTGGGGATCTCCTTGTTCGAAACCCGCGACGTCAGTTCGTCCACGATACGTACCGAACGCTGACTCAGTCCCGGCCGCTTCACGTCGCTCATCTGGACGCGATAGGCACGGGTCTGCACGTCGTCCTCTGCCAAACGCCGCATGCCTCCCAACTCTCGCAGGGAGTTGAAGTACCCGACCACAGTCATATAGGGGTCGGCTGCCGGACCGAAGCGCTGGAACAGCGATTGCGCGCCGGTCAGCAGGGCAACGTATACACGGATCATAACGGCGGGACGGGAACTGCCCAGCGAGCAAATCCCCATATAGAGACGGCCGGGCTTGTCTTCCACCGAGCGTTGCACCGAGAAAAAGTTATCCTTGACATCAATGCCATGGGGCGGGAACACAGAAACCTTCCGGAGGAAGACGTTGTTCATCTGCTCTTCGGCCTTGCGCACCGTCGCCGTGGAGGCGATGATCTTGGGCCGGATCGCCTTGCCGTCGATCATCCAGGTAGAAAGCTCGTCCACGGCGGTTTCGTAAAGGCCGACCATGGTTCCTAGCGGTCCACTGATGAGATGGAATTCGTCCTGAATGATCAGATCGGGTGGCCGGATGGGTGTGATAACCCTGGCCTTAACAGCTTCCAGAGTCCTTTTCTTGGTGTGATTGCCGCTGCAGTCGGCCTCGGGCCAAAGCAAACCATGACGCGGACATTCGCGGTTCGCATTGCCGAAAAGCGTGCGCACCTGCCCGCGCCTGGCCATCATAGCGAACTTGTCCACGGTCGCGATCAGCATTGATGGTGGATGACGGTAGATTTCGTCATCCACCACCAGGACCGGAAGTCCCAGATTCTTCGACTTCGCCTGGCTGAACTCGCAGCGGCCGTACTTGTCGCCACAGTAGACGAAGGTTCGGCCGAGATCCCTGTCGACCCTTATCTCCCGCCCGGGAGCGATCTCGGCACCGCACCACGGACAACTGGTCAACTGGGCCGGAGTCGACCCCGTGCCGTACTTGCCGTCCCGTTCCTTTTCGATCGCCGCGTGGCTCTCTTCGGTGGTGTGCGGCGTGACCCGCTGGCCGACCCAGAGGCCGATGGTGAACGGCATGTCGCCCCAGACCGTCGGTTCGGTCCGTCGCAGCACTTCCATGGCGCAGATCAGGGTCGTGGCCCGTTGAAACTGTTGCAGGGTCAGCAGCCGCAAGGTATAGCGCATGATCACGGCCACGCCGCGCCCGCCGTCGAGGCCACCCATGTCTCCCTGG
>JABEUM010000163.1 GCA_013044475.1 Acidimicrobiaceae bacterium
GTGGCGAACTTGGCGTTATCTCGTGCGGACTCTAGCGCCTCTCTGATGGACTCCTCGTCGAAGCTGCCGCAGTGAGCGAAACCGACCCGGTTGTCCATTACGACCCTTATCCCTACGCCCTTCGATTCGGCACGAGTGAGGGATTCGACCTCTTTTTCGTAGATCCGTATCTCGGTCTCAATGGAACGACTCGCTATCACCTCGACCTCTTCGTTGGCCTTGGCGTCGTCTATGATCCTTCTTGCGAGTTCTTCGATATCAGGCATCTGCGGTTCCTCCGATCGTCATCTGCGAAACCCTCAATGTAGCCTGGCCGCAACCTACCGAGACGCTCTGACCGTCTTTGCCGCAAGTTCCTGGGGTCATGGAAAAGTCGTCACCGACGGCGTCTATCAGTGAGAGGATCTCTGGTCCGTTACCGATGAGGTTGGTATCCCTAAGGGGAGTGGTGATCTTCCCATTCTCAATAAGGTAGGCCTCAGAGGTTCCGAAGACGAAGTCACCGGTAGCGGTGTTTACCTGGCCCCCGCTCAACTTCGCCACATAGACACCCTTGGCGGTCGACGAGATGATATTTTCTGGATCTTCTTGGCCGGCGATCATATAGGTGTTGGTCATCCTGACCATTGGCAAATGCTTGTAGCTCTGTCTTCTGCCGTTCCCAGTCTGGGGGTGATCCGATTTATTTGACCGGTTTCTATCCCACATGTAGTCGACGAGGACTCCATCTTCGATTAAGACATTTCTATTCGCTGGATGTCCCTCATCGTCGTAATGGAATGTGCCCCACTCCTTGTTCACCGTAGCATCATCAACCAGGGTCACTAGCTCGCTCGCTACCTTCTCCCCAATTCGATTTGCGTAAACCGATACCCCTTTTTGAATATGGTCGGCCTCGAGACCGTGGCCACACGCTTCGTGAAATAGAATTCCGCCACTCCCACCCTTAATTACCACCGGTAGCGTCCCCGATGGTGCAGGCTTAGCTTCCAATTTGGACAGTGCTAGTCTTGCCGCATTTTTGGCGATCTTGTCGATATCCATCTCTTCGAGCAGCTCTTCAAGTGGGATGGTCAAGGCGATCGTGTCGTATCCACTCTGGAGGCCAGTGTCGCCTTTGGCAATAGCATTGACCATGAGCCGGGAGCGTATCTGTTCGTCCGCTACGAAAAGTCCGTTCGAGTTGGCAACGGTCATTCTCCTTGAAGACTGTCCGACCACCGCAACCACTTGGGTGATCTCCTTGCCCATAGAGCGGGCAACGTCATCCATCTGGCGTAGCAGTTCTACCTGACGAGCCTTGTCTATCCTGACCCTTTCGCCACCGAAGCCGCCCTTTAGAGCTTCGAGTTCGATCGATTTGGCTTCGCTCGACGACTTAGCGACCGCTCGAGCCGCCTTTGCAGCCTCAATCAGTGATTCCTCGTCAAATTCGGAGGTGTAGGCGAATCCCGTTGTCTCGCCATAGATCACCCTTATCCCGACGCCTTTCGAGTGTCCGGCACTTAGTTCATCTATTTTTGCGTCGTCGAGAGAGGCCACCGAACTCATCGAATCCTCGGCAAATACCTCGGCAAAATCGGCTCCCCCTGCGAGGGACGCCCCGAGCACCCTCTGTGCCACTTCGTAGTCAAGCAACTGCTTCGCCAATGTGTCCTCCGGAAAAGATCTAGCTAGTTCTAGACTCTAGTAGCTGAGCGCGACATTTTTTGGGAGCGTACGTTATGGCTGGCGTCGAAGGATACGAGCCGATTGATAATCAAAAAGCCACCGTGGTGGTCCTAGATCGTCGCGCCAAAGTGCTAGCCGAGCTCAAGAGCTACTGGCCTAAGCTGCGTTTTTTGCTCTCGGCGATCATGCTGGTGCTTATTATTCCGCACATTCGACTCAGCACTATCCTTCCTCAGGGCAAGGCGGCCATTAAACTTCTGCTCTTTGCGACACTCATTGCATTGGTTGGAATTCTTCTATCAATCTTGAGATGGCAGAGGGTCTTGGCGGCTCTGGGGGTAAAACGTTCACCACTCAGCCTGGTAAAGATGTACTTTGCGGCGCTGTTCGTCTCTAATTTTTTGCCTTCCACTATCGGGGGTGATGTCGCTAGGGCATCATGGTTGTCGCTGCAGATTCCGGGGGATGGTGACGCAGTGGCTTCGGTGGTCCTGGAGCGATTTTCTGGCTGGCTTGTTCTGCCGCTTATAACGCTCGCCGGTCTTATTATCAACCCCCACCTACTTCGTCTTGGGTCGGCGACACGACTCGCGGTTGTCCTGGCTCTTGTCACCCTTTTGGCGATGTTCGGCTGCGTTCTTTTTGCATTTTGGTCCGGACCGAAAGTGGGAGGAAGTCGTTTCAAGGTCAGGATGTACATAGAGTCGATCAGGCTGGGACTTATACGCGTGGTGAGATCTCCTAGGCGGGTGCTCGAGGTCTTGGCAGTTTCACTAATGTACCAGCTAGTGGTGGTGGCGAGCGCATTCGAGATTGCAAACGCGATGTCGCTCTCTTTGAGTTGGACCGTGATGTTGGCTTTTGTCCCGGCTGTTGCCATCTTGCAAGTGGTTCCCGTCACTTTCGGTGGGTTAGGGCTGAGAGAAGGTGCGTTTATCCTGTTTCTCAGACCCCTTGGAGTTTCTACCTCCCACGCGATCGAACTTGGATTGTTGGTTTATACCATCAATCTCGCTTTGAGTCTCCTCGGTGCACCAGCATTCGCGATGGGGCAGAGAAGTCGTCAAAAGGAGTCCTCTGAAGCTGAGGTGGAGTGCTAGTTCCAGATCGTGGGTCAGATTTTCAATAGCATTTCGCTTGATTCTATCTCTCCCTATGGTGGCGCTAATTCTGGTACCTTGGTTTCTTTGCCAAGCGGCAACCTCTCGTGCTCTCACCGAGGGAAGTCCGGACTCACTCCTTTAGCAGGCGGCGCAGCCGAATTGACAGGGACTCGTGACCGAAATAAGCGATCCAGCTGGAGGACCGAGCCCTCGCAAGCCCAAATCGGGTTTATGACAAATCAAGCTTATGTCTCAGTGGGGGGGCTCGTTTTGGCCCTTTGATTAGGGCACCTGGGCTAAATGCGATGGCCGAGCCCTAGGGGCCATTTCAAGCGTTTTGGAGTGTACTATTAGATCCTTTATATCTGATCTAGGGATTAGATCGTCAGGTCTTTGTGTTCGAACGTGTGGGCCCTAAGCTGTAACTCTGGGGTGGGTCGGGAAGATCTTGTATTTGGCTGGTCTATAAAGGGTGTAATTTTGTCGAGATCGAGTTCCGTGGAGGCACCTCCGAGTCTTGAGGCGATCGGTGTGGCGGTCGAGGCGCGCATTCAAGAGGTCATCTCCCGGGAGCTAGTTCGCTGGCGCGCCGTCGACGAGGTATTGGTCGAGCCACTCGAGCAACTTTCCAAGATAGTCCTGGCCGGAGGGAAGAGGCTCCGACCGGCCTTTTGTTACTGGGCTTTTGTCGGAGCTGGTGGTGATCCCGACTCAAAAGAGGTAGTGGATGCGGGAGCAGCCCTCGAGTTTTTGCACACCTTCGCACTAATTCACGATGACATAATGGACGGTTCCTTCACGAGGCGCGGCCTAGAGGCGGTCCACGTGACTTTTGCTTCAAAACACAGAGCTGCAAGGTGGCAAGGAGAATCTCGCCGTTTTGGAGATGGTGTTGGAGTTTTAGTAGGAGATTTGGCATTTGTCTATGCCGATCTAATGATAAAGGGTGCGACCCGTTCGGCCCAGGACGTATTTACCGAACTCCGGCTTGAGGTTAATATGGGCCAGTACCTCGATATCTCTGGTACGGCTAGGTCTGTGCTGACCGAAGAGTACGCCAGGAAGGTCGCAATTTATAAGTCTGGCAAGTACACAGTAGAAAGGCCGCTTCATCTGGGTGCGGCCCTCGTCGGCAAACTAGAGGGTTTCAGCAGGCAACTTTCTTTATATGGGCTCCCCCTCGGAGAGGCCTTTCAACTAAGGGACGACGTGCTAGGGGTTTTCGGCGATCCCAGTCTTACCAAAAAGCCCGTGGGGGAGGACCTCAGAGAGGGCAAGCCTACACTTTTGGTGGCCTTGGCGGCCCAGGTGGCCGGAGAAACTAGATCCGGTCGAATCCTCGAGGCTTTGGGACATGCAGACATGGACGACCAGACGATATTGGAACTGCAAGAGCTGATTATCGATACTGGTGCCTTAGCGAAGGTAGAGGAGCGGATCTCGTTACTGGTTGACGACGCGCTATTAGCGCTCTCTGTGACGTCACTTGATCCAGAAGCTAAGAAGGAGCTTTCGGAACTGGCTGTATTCGTGGCTCACAGGAAGGGCTAGTTTGCAAGCGGTATTAGCGGAGGTGGGACCGTCTCTGCTGGCCAGGGCGGGCGGTCCGAGGATAGGCTGAATATTCCGCTAAGGCGGTCTACCCGCCGCTGGCTAGCAAAAGGCCCAAAGGCAATAGCGGACAATATTGGTTGACAGGGCTGACCATAAGATAGTTTCGGGAATCTCAACAGATGGGATAAAACGAGGACTTTAATCCGACGAAGACCTTTGTCCTCCGTTCTGAACTGGGCTTATCTGAGTTGGTGCCCCCTTTTGTTTGAAGATGATCTGACTGCGCTGCATCGCGAGGGACGCTCAAGTTACTCTGGGGCCCGCTCGAATCCGTCTGCTTTGTGGCGTACTAAGAACAGGTAGGGGGCTTACCCTTTGGCTTTTCACAGGGTTTTCCAACCTGGGTTATTTATTAGTTTGTATTAGGACAAAGGGGCCTTGGAGTTCCGCCATGGTAGACGGGGCCTATTTCAATGGTGAGTGATTCAACGGTTGCGCTTTCGGGTCGCCTAGTGATAGATGGGGCAGCGGGAGCGTTAGGGGGAACTGATGGTGACATTGGAGGAGTCCTACGATATCTGCAAGGGACTCAACAAGCGTTTCGACAAGGGCTACTACTTTTTGAGCCACCTCTTACCCACTGAAAAAAGGCGGCATATTTACGCGCTATATGGCTTGTATCGCTACGCGAGAGAGGTCAGCGACAAGCCTGTGTCAGCTTCGCCTGAGGACCGGATCGAGTCCCTAGAGGTATTCGCCGAACGCTTCTTCACTGACTTAGGCACCGGCATCTCGGAAGAGCCCGTTTTGATGGCTGCGATAGACACTATCGTCAAGTTCGACATCCCAAAGGAGTACTTCGGGCGTTTTTTGAATTCTATGAGGATGGACATAGAGAGATCCTCCTTCGGCGACTTTTCGGAGTTGAGTCGGTATATGGACGGTTCCGCCGGCGTAGTCGGGGAGATAGTTCAGGCGGTTTTGGGAGTCAGCTCGGATTTGGCTATTGAGAATGCCCGCGAACTTGGGATAGCCATTCAGCTCACTTATTTCATCCGAGACATCTCGACTGACCTGGATCGTCAAAAGATATACATTCCCCAAGACGAAATTGAAGGTTTTGGAGCGGCTCCAGCATTCGAGAGTCGCAAGCCGAACGACGGGTTTAAAGAACTGCTGAAGTTTGAGATCGCCAGAACAAGAGATCTCTACGAGCGGTCTAAGGCTGGGGACAAGTACTTCGACCAATCGGGCCAGAAGTGTATTTCAGCGACACGAAGCGTCAATTCGCAAATTTTGGATCGGATTGAGTCGGTCGATTACGACGTTTTTAGCGTTCGTGTTCAGGTCCCAGCGCTGAATAAGCTCAGGGTCCTCGCTGGGGCCCGACTGCTTCGAAACACTTAGCCCGCTTTTTCGAACTGCTGGTCTGGTAATAAGCAAAATGATTTTGCCGACCAGTCCATTGGTGGCATATCCCCTCCAGTCTTGTTCTAATCGAGTGCGTAGGTTGGATCTTGCATCGTCTTCCTTGGTATCTGGAAAATGGGACAGCTGTCTCGGTTCAGTCGTTATCGCTGGCCAATCAGGCGAAGGCGTAGATCGTCTATGCAGCCGGGATCATATCCACGATCTTCTAGTTGGTCGACGACTCTGGTAAGCCACAGCCCGGCGTTGGTCCCGATCCATCTGAATGGTTCGGGTTCCCATGTTTTTGGCGCTTTGGCGAATACCGTTGAAGCAGCGGATTTATCGGTTATCCCTAGGAGTTTCTTGGAAAGCACCCGAGCCGCTAGGTTCGACATAGCTACTCCATCCCCGGCATATCCTCCAATTCTCCAGATCCCCCCGCTCTCTTCGCTGTATATTCGTGGGAACCAATCTCGAGAGACCCCCAACGGTCCGCCCCAGTGTCGATCAAAGCCTATGCCGGCAAGCTGCGGGAAAAGCTCGATTAGCTCCTTCTCTAAGAGAGCCCTGGTCGGCCCGTGGACATCGTGGCTGGATCCTGTTCGAGATCCTAGGTGGTAGGGCGCACCACGCCCTCCAAAGGCGATACGGCGGTCCTTGGTGACCTGACCGTAGATACGTAAGTTTCTGAGATCGGCGAAGCACAGGCCGATGGCAGGCGATCCAATTGAGTCAAACTGTTTGTCGTCTAGTATTTCTGTTGCAATCATCATCGAGTAGAGGGGGAGCAACTGGCGCTCCCGCCCCGGGAAAGTGTGGGTATAGCCTTCGGTGGCGATCACGACCTTATTGGCCCGCGCCAAGTGGCGTCCTACTTTGACGCTCTTCCCGGTCACTTGGGATACCTTCGAGCCTTCGTATATCCTGACTCCGCTATTCTCGACCACGTCACCGAGACCTCTCGCCAGTTTCGCGGGTTGGACCGACGCACAGACTGGCGAGTACAGGGCTCCAAAAGCGTAGTTCGCGCGCAGCCGAACCTTTTCGGCCTCAAGGTCGAGGAACTGGAGACCGTCTGCATTTCCAAACCGTTGGTGCTCCGACAGCTCTGTTTTAGCGCGCTTTGCCTGGGCAGGAGAGCGAATCAGCGAGACCTTCCCGACCCGGGCGAAGTCACATTCGATGCCGTGCGAGCGGACCTTTCTTTCGACCTCGTCGACGGTTTCTGCGAGTTCGCTGGCGAGTTGGCTAGTCAGGCTCGCTCCGAATTCAGAGGCGACTTTTTCCCAGCTAACGGGGAAGAGGGCAGAAACCCATCCTCCATTTCTCCCGCTAGCTCCGTAGCCTACGATCTCCTTCTCAAAAACGGCGACCTTCAACTCAGGTGCGAGCTCGCTCAAGTACAGGGCGGTCCAGAGCCCGCTGTAGCCACCTCCAACGATCGCTACGTCTAGGGCTATGTCGTCTTCGAGCGGTTGGCGCTGCACTATTGGCGCAATCTCGGACAGCCAAAAGCTGGGCAGCTCCCAGGCCTGGCGTAGCCGGTCTTCTTTATCCACAATGCCCCCCCAAGGATCGATCGAGCGATCGATACTGCCGCCCGGTCGGATTCTAGCCACGCCTACCGGGAGACGCAGGTCAACAAGACGGGGAAGATCATGCATCTAAGACATTTTCGAGAAACTTGTTGATCGCTGGCCGGGGCTGCTATTTGGAATACGTGAGTTCTCGGAGCCGCTCTCGCTAGTAGTGGTATTTTGCAGCACACAGGCAAGGTCTGCTGTTTAAGGAGGACCTTCAGGGCGACTTTGCTCCCTCTATTCAGCGGACAGAGGAGTGAGTCCTCAACAACACCCTCGACCTAGCTGGCCCATACTGTAGTAAAGGCGTTAATCGCTGGGGGCCAGAGGAGATTCTCCAATTCAACCGTTGCGGAATAGATTAAATACCGATACCAGCTCAATCGGGTCATCTGAAGCGGCCGGCAACAGTTTTTTCGGAAGATAAAGCGGGTTTAGTTAAAGAGTCATAGATAGGGTTGAATCAGTTTTTGAACCCGATCAACACGGCGCCAGCTGAATCTTTTTTGTGGCGTGGAAAATGAAAGATGTAGAATTTGAGTTCGCCAGAGCGCCAAAATAATCATCTCGCATCCCAGGTCCTGGGTCTTTTCATTGCGATCTCGATCGCCTTAGTCGTGATCTATCTGGGTCCGCCCGGGGTCGATCGACCCGCCCATCTATTTCAGCTCTCTCTTTTCGCCAAGCATGGCTTTGTCTTCTGGGACAACTACTGGTACCTCGGAGGATATAGCTTCATCGGCTATTCACTCATCTTCTATCCATTGGCGAGAGTGTTTTCCATATATCCGGTGGTAATCGCCTCATTACTCGTCGGGCTGTGGGTCACATTTCGAATGCTATTGAGGTTGCTGCCTAAGTCATTTCTAATTCCGTGGCTCGCAATATCAATTACCTGGCCCTTAGAGCTACTTTCTGGCGCTTATCCTTACATCGTTGGCCAAGCGTTGGTCGTCCTTGGAATAGCCTTGGTGATTAGGGATCGAGATTGGGACAGCTTCGCTTATGGCGACGCTGGTTTATCGATCAAAAAGTCCCGGGCGATGGGGATCCTAGCGGCGGCAATCTTTGCGTTGATCTCCATTGCGATCTGGGCGACTTCTCCATTGGACCTCTACTTTTTAGATCTCTTTGTGATCGCTAGATGGATCGATCGGATGATCAGTTGGTTTAGGACCGGCGATCGAAGAATTGATCGTAGTCACTTGTCTGAATTTCTGGCGAACCGATTTTTGATCGACAAATACCTGGTTTCGCTTGGCGTTGTCAGTATCGTCGAGGTTTTGACCACCTTCGCGTTCTCGAGCGGTGCTTACTACCCTTTTTGGTGGACCGACCTCACTGAAGCCTTGATCTTCGTGGTGATGGTCTGGGTCTGGTTAGCTAGGATCGAGGCGCAGAAGACGAAGGTTTTCCTTTCGGTGTTCGCCGCAGCTTGCCTATTAGCCTTCTTTGTTCGCTCGGAGCTGGGCGCAAATGCGACGAGGATTTCAGATATCTCAGTTTTTATAGTGGTAGCGCTATACGTTAGATATCGCGACCACCTTTCTTTCAAGCTCGGCGTGGCCGTAATCGCATATGCGATCTTCTGGGGCAGCTCAACACTGGTCTCGGCACCATTTGATCACTCCGCCTCATCGCAGTCCGCCGCAAAGTATTGGAAGCCAGCCATCAGCTTTTTGAAGGATCATCTCAAAGCTGGCCAGAGGGTTGAAGTCGTCGATTCTGCAAGCCACTTCGGAGACTACTTCCTTCCGGAGTCGTCGATCCCCATCGTCAGAGGGTGGTTCAGACAGGACGATTTCCCGACCAACGAGATCCTCTACCAAAACGACCTTTCCGCCAAAGGATACCTACAGTGGCTAAAGGATATGGCGGCAGCCTATGTAGTACTGCCGGGCGGACCTTATGACTTCTCTTCCGTCAAGGAGGCGAAGGTCGTCAAGAGCCTCGGAGAGTCGTCCTATTGTCTTCATAAGGTGTTCGCCGATGCGAATGCGACGATCTATCGAGTTTGTGACCAAGGCCACATGGTATCTGGTGCAAAAGTTGTGAGTTTTGCCGTAAACAGTTTGACGGTTTTGTTTAATCACCCTGGGAACTATAGGCTGTCTTTGCACTTCACGCCTTATTTTCTTCCGAGTAAAGGCTGTATCTATCGGCTTAGTGACGGGTTAGTCGGATGGGACGTTCCAACGGCGGGAGTGCAAACAGTTAGGTTTCAGTTAACAATGTCTAGGCTGGTTGGAGAAATTTTTGAACAGAACCAGAGGGTCTGTGCAGGATGAAATATCGATGACCGCCGTGTATAAGCCAAATGAGGTACGAGTTTGTGCCCATTTAGATACAACCGGTTAGAAGTGGCGACATAATTATGACAGTAGTAGTTTTTGTTGGTTTCGGCCCAGTTGGCCGAGATCTGGCTATTCGTCCGGTGGAGGTCTAAAGGCGATGTGGCTGGAAAAGATCTCATCACCCGCAGACCTAGCGGATCTTGACTTTGATAGTCTCGACATACTTTGCGAAGAGATTAGGGACCGGATCATCGATACCGTCACGGTGACCGGAGGGCATTTAGGGTCCAACCTTGGTGCGGTCGAGCTGACGGTTGCATTACATCGGGCTTTCGAGTCTCCTCGGGACATAATCATCTTCGACACCGGTCATCAAGCCTATGTGCACAAACTGTTGACCGGTAGGCAAGACCAGTTCGAGACCATTAGAAGTGAAAATGGCATGTCTGGTTATCCAAATCGAGCTGAGTCACCCCACGATTGGGTTGAGAACTCCCACGCCTCTACCGCACTTAGCTACGCCTTTGGCATTTCGGCAAGCTTGGCCCTTGGCTCGGAACCGGAGGTAGGTTCGAGCAGCAGTTCTGCTGGTGACAAATCCGCTAGAAGAGTCGTTGCGGTAGTCGGTGACGGCGCACTGACCGGGGGCATGGCCTACGAAGCGCTGAACAATATCGGGCACGCTCGCTCGAAGACCATTGTGGTTTGGAACGATAACGGAAGATCGTATGCCCCAACCGTCTCAAGGCTGTCAGAGGGCCTTACCAAGCTAAGGCTTCATCCTTCATACATGCACGCCAGGAACAAGATCTCCAGGGTGATTTCTGACCTCCCCGGCGTCGGCCCATTGGCCACATCGGGCCTCGCAGGCCTTACCACCGCCCTCAGAGAGGCAATCGAACCAAAGGTTTTCTTTGAGGCACTCGGGGTCCGCTACACCGGCCCGATTGATGGTCACAATATCGCCGAGATGGAGTATGCATTCAAGGGTGCCGCTGAATGGGACGGGCCAATAGTCGTCCATGTCCTAACCCAGAAGGGTCGTGGATATGGACCGGCTGAGACCGATGAAGTCCAAAGGCTCCACGACCTGAAGATTCCGGTAACTTCGACTGACTCGTCGAAGAAGAGGTACTCCTATACCGAGGCCTTCTCCTCCGAGCTTTTGGAACTAGCGGCTAAGAGTCCTGAGATCGTGGCAATTACCGCAGCGATGCCGTCCCCAACGGGTCTCTTGGCCTTCCAGAAATCATTTCCCGACCGATTCTTCGACGTTGGAATAGCAGAGCAGCATGCAGTCACCGCCGCCGCCGGAATGGCAATGGGTGGTTTGA
>JABEUM010000164.1 GCA_013044475.1 Acidimicrobiaceae bacterium
ATCATACAGTCGACCATGCCGCGAGGAGTAATGCCAGTGCGGCGACATTGACGATAAATCCTCGCGGCGGCTTCGAAGTCGATGGCGGCGTCGAAACCCAGCAGAGGGAACCGTAGCAACAAACGGTGCAAATCGGACTCACGTTCGTCGGTTCGGGCCCCAGCCACGATCTCCATGATCACGGGTTCCGTCACGGCCAATGGTCCGTCCTCGCTTATTAGTTCCATGAGGCGCTGGTCGACCCGGCTGCCCGTGGCGCGGTCGTACTCCACCCATGCCGAGGTGTCCGCCAAGATCACCTCGGGGATGGACCGGTGTCGAGGGGGATTTTGTCGATCGCGTGCGCGCCACGCATCGCAAGAGCCTCTTCACGCGTCATCGGTTGCCCAGCCAGATTGCGCAGGGCCAAATCGACCGCCTCAGTCTTGGTATGAATGCCGTAACGGTCCATGATGGTTTTGAGGTAGCCGTCCTCTATCTCAATGTTCGTTCGTGTCTTGCTCATACACCAATGATACACGCTGCGTGTATTATATATGCCCAACAGTTGTTAAACGGACGAGGGCGTAATCGGCCCTCCTAATGTTGCCACAGCGTCTAGGAGCTTGTGTCAGAATCGGTTGGAGCTACGTAATTGTGCAGAACCCAATCGTTTAATCGGGATAAGTCCAGTTCGATTGCATGGGAATGCGACTGATGACATTATTTTGCAGGATTTTCGGGTTCTGACCCACGCTCCTAATCGCCGCCTCGGTTGGAAGCAGAATCGCCAAAAGTATTCAGAGGTATGATTCGATGACGTGACGGCATGAAGCGTCCTCGCTTAGTTTGAGCTGACCAAGAGCCAGAGCGAGGCGAAGTTCACTTGTTCACTTCAATCGGCAGTGCAGAAAGGTTTGGACAAACGGGAGCGCAATCATCGTCCGCAAGGGCGACGGTTAGCGACCACAGCCAGTCGCGCCCTCAATTTGCGGTAGTGCATAATGAGCGAATCGAAATTCTCTAAGGTGGACGCGCTGTGTAGGGGGTCGGCCATGGGTATCGCCTTGATCGGTCCGCCGTACCGTCTAGCTCACACCTCGTGTCGTCTATCAGCTGGACTATGGAACGGGGTTCTAGGGTGATACCTGATGCAAAATTCTCTGAAATAGCAGGCGGAGTTTGTCGGAGCTATCTTCCACCTACGGGTCGAATCAGTAGTAATACATGAGCAGCGTTAGGTGGACCGCAGATCATCCCGGTTGTCTAGAGATGCCAAAAGGGCAGGTGGAATGGATGTTTAGCCCTGGCGTATCTCCCAATAGGCATCACATTTCGGAAATTTACGGATTGAATGAACTTCGCTCGATGTCAGCAGCTCGGTATATTTGAGATTTTAAATGTAAACTCCGACTAACTTAGTCGGAATTGAAGGTATAGCCTTAAGTGTTAACAGACTGGAAGATAGTTCAGCCGACGAAAGCTCGCTTGCGAGGTTAGGAGCCCAAATGAAGATCGCAGATGATGTGACGAAACTGGTAGGTAATACGCCCTTGGTCAGACTGAACAGGGTCGGGGGCGACGCCAAAGCCATCATCGCTGCCAAACTGGAATATTTTAACCCCGCCCACAGTGTTAAAGACCGAATTGGTGTCGCGATGATTGAGGCCGCAGAGGCAGCGGGATTGATTGGACCCGGCACCGTCATCGTCGAGCCGACAAGTGGGAATACGGGAATCGCCCTTGCGATGGTCTGCGCTGCCAAGGGGTATGAGTGCACATTGGTCATGCCAGACTCAATGAGCAGGGAAAGGCGAATGCTTTTAAGGGGGTATGGAGCCAATCTGGTCCTAACCCCCGGTTCTGAGGGCATGGGTGGAGCCATAGCCAAGGCTGAGGAGCTGGTGAAGTCAGACGCCAAGTACTTTATGCCTCAGCAGTTCGAGAATCCGGCAAACCCGGCGATACATCAGGCTACAACTGCAGAAGAGATCTGGAGAGATACCGATGGCAAGATCGATATTTTCGTGGCAGGAGTAGGTACCGGTGGCACAATTACTGGCGTGGCCCGGGCCCTAAAGGAACGTAAGCCAGAACTTCATGTGGTGGCGGTTGAGCCTACGACATCAGCGGTTCTTTCAGGTGGACCCAAGGGACCACACCCTATTCAGGGGATTGGGGCAGGATTTATACCCGTGGTCTATGATGGGAAATATGTCGACGAGATTGTCCAGGTAGAGGGGGCTGAATCCTTCGAGTTCGCCAGGCGCATGGCGAGAGAAGAAGGACTATTAGTGGGCATCTCATCGGGGGCTGCGGTTTCAGCAGCGGTGAAGATCGCCGCCCGGCCCGAAAGCGCTGGGAAGTTGATCGTCGTAATAATTCCATCATTTGGGGAGAGATACTTGAGCACGGCGCTGTTCGAGGGACTCGGGGATTAATTAGATGTTGGCTAGTATCAAGCGAGATCTGTATGCCGCCTACGAACGGGACCCGGCAGCGAGAAATAGGCTCGAAGTAATTCTCCTTTATCCGGGCTTTCATGCGATAGTCCTCTACCGGGTGGCTCATCTACTGTGGATTAGAGACCAGAGAATGGCCGCCAGGATTATCTCGGCGATAGCCCGTTTCTGGACGAATGTAGACATCCATCCAGGGGCGCAGCTTGGCGACGGCCTCTTTATTGACCATGCCTCGGGTGTCGTCGTAGGTGAGACCGCAGAGTGTGGAATCGATGTCACGATTTACCATGGCGTTACCCTGGGTGGGCGCGGAACAGACGTGGGTAAGCGACACCCAACCCTGGGAGATCGAGTAACCGTAGGAGCGGGAGCCAAGATCCTCGGTCCAGTTTATATCGGAAGCGACTCCAGAATTGGGGCTAACGCTGTCGTGGTCAAAGAGGTTCCACCGAACTCTGTTGTAATAGGAATTCCGGGCCAAGTAGTAGAGAGGAGCCGCGACCAAGCTCGTGTTCACAAGCCAGATCTGGATGGAACGGTAATGCCGGACGTCTTGGGAGCGGGGCTTCATTCACTGCAGGAGCGCGTAGACGAACTTGAGGCATCGGTCATCGGGCATATTCATGCTGGTGCCATAAGGTCGAGCGAAAGTGGCACCTGGAGGGGTGAAGACTTCTCGATCTGATTTCAGATTGGAATTGCCTATTTGCCCCTACCGAGATCGGTTCGGTGACATAGCATTGAACCGAGCGGAACTCGGTCTGTGCGGGAATTTGGGCCAGAAGCACACTCAGATTGGCCGGTGAGTGCGCCCGTGCGGTGGGATCAGCTGCTTCTGAGCTTCAGATAGTCTGACAGTCGTCTCCAGTCGTCCACTGGGGGCTTGGTCATATCCTCACCTAGTAGCTGAAGAAGAACTTGGTCCGCCCCAGCATCGAGGTGAGCTTGGATTGCTTGTCCCGCGGACTCTTCGTCCCCGAAGGTTACCAAGGCGTCCTTCAACTTCTCTGATCCCCCTCTAACAAAGTCTTCGTCAGCGAAGCCCTGTCTCTTCCAGCTGTTGCGGTAGTTTGGCAGACCGGAATAGAACTCAAGGTGCAAGTGGGCCCTTTTCAGGAATTCATCTCGATCATTGGTTAGCGCTACAGCCTGCTCTACGATCAGCAGCCGGTCGGGACCTAGAATCTCCCTAGCCATCTTTGTATGGGCTGGAGTAACGAGATAGGGGTGGGCTCCATCGGCCAGGTCTCGTGAGAGTTCCAGCATTTTCGGGCCCAAGGCTGCGATCACTCGAGTCGGCCTGTCGTTTGCGCCTTTGGCCATAAAGGTCGCCTTGTCGAGTGCATCGAGGTAGCTGGACATAGTGTCGATCGGGCTTTGGTATGTATGACCCCTGAAGCGTTCGACTAGCGGTAGGTGGCTGACTCCGAGTCCCATGATAAACCGGTTTGCAAAAGCGTCATCGATCGTTCGTGCTGCGGCGTTTGCCGCCATAGCGTCCCTTGCGTAGATGTTGGCTATACCCGTTCCTAATATCAGGCTGTTCGTCGCGGAAAGGAGAAGCGCGGAGTTGACGAATGCCTCCCGTCCATATGCCTCCCCGAAAAATAGCGAGTCGAAACCCAGCTCCTCAACGATTTTGGCAAGTTCCATCGCTTGACGGATCTCAACCCCCTCAAGAGCGAGAGTCCAGATACCTATTTTGGATCCGAAGCGCTCCCGCCACCCAGCTGCTCTTGGTTCATCACTCAACTGCTTCCCCCTTGCCTTAGTTCTGAAGGAGACCTCGTGGCTCTAATCGTGAGCTTAACGCGCAATGAGGCCCTTTGGCGACGCAGTGGTTACCGTCGCGAACTTCATTTGCTCTAGTCTTTTCGTGAGGAGTATGTCGACTAGGCAGTTGGCCGAGTTTTCGACGTGCGATTACCTCTAAAGGACTAAATTCGGGAGAGTTCGCCATGGAGCCGAGTGAAAAATTGATCTGTTTTACCGGACCAAAGGGGACTTCTGACTTTCGCGCTATCAAGTTGTTCGAATCTGTCGAGGAATTTGAAGCCCTTCCGATGCCCTCGGTGTCGGAAGTCATCCAAACCGTGAACTTTACTCCAGGATGCTACGGCATCCTACCGATGGAAAACTCAACCGACGGCGAGATGACGACTATTCTCGACAAGCTCATATTTTCCTCCAGTAATGTTCGGATACAGGGAGAGGTGGTGCTGGCTGAGGGGATCGCCTCCTTCGGGCTGGCTGATCTCCATCTTGCGACGTCGGTTGTCTCTCATCCAATGATCCTCGACCTCTCATCGAGATTCATCAAGGAGAGGGGATTAGTGACTCGACACGCCCTGTCCACCTCTGATGCATGTCGCATGGTTGTATCAGAGCGGGACTCCACTCTGATAGCGCTAGCTCCGCCTGAAGTTGGGGAACAGTTCGATTTGGTGATGTACGCTTCTGAGGTATCCGATGTCGGAGAGATCAGAACCCGCTACGTCTTGATCGGTCAAGAGATCCCCGATCCTACGGGTGCCGATAAGACATCTCTTGTGATTACTCCGGGTGCTGACAGGGTTGGATCACTGTCTGAGGTGGCTAAGGTTTTTGCGGATTCTGGGGTAAACATGCTATCGATCCTGTCTCGGCCGTTGCAGGCGAAGATAGGGATGCACAGCTTCTACCTAACCTGCGAAGGACATATTTCGCAAGATTCGGTGTCGTTGGCGGTCCAGTCGCTTTTGAAAATTGGTGCATCGGTCAAGCTTCTTGGTTCGTATCCGAAGTGGAAGGGTGCCGAGGTAACCACGCCGTTCTATTCTCTGCCCCAAGGGAGTCTGGAGCCGAGTTCGCTTGGACTCTAAATCGTCAGTAGGAGTAATAGGCCTGGGACATATTGGCGGTTCAATAGCCCTTTCGATTCGAGATCACAGTGAGGTGCTGGCTTTTGATCCCAATGAAGCAACAATGGATAGCGCTAAAAGGCACGGCATCGACACAGTAGCGCGTCCGGAAGAGCTTTTAGGTAAGTGTGGGACAATACTCTTTGCTCCTCCAAATCCAGCATTGTCTGAAGCGGTATCGAATCTGCTAGCAACGAGACTCAAAAGCGGGCAGGAGACGCCCCTACTAGTCGTAGATGTGGCTTCGACCAAGATCGAAACGATCAATTCCATCGCAGGGGTCGTTGCTGGTCACCGAGGAGTGACCCATTTGAGCCTCCACCCGATGGCAGGAAGGGAGGGGAGCGGCTTCGACAGCTCTGACCCAGAGGTCTTATTTCGCTCTAGATGGGCTGAGATCCCGACCGCTTTTAGGGCCGAGCCAGGAGCTAGTCTCGACCTATTTGAAATCTTTTCACTATCCATGGATTTTGAGATGATACCTCTGTCGGCGGCGGTTCATGACAAGGCTGTGGCGGTCGTGTCGCATCTCCCTCACGTGCTAGCTGAAGCGCTGGGGGTCGCATTGAGCGGGCTTTCGGTAGCTTCCGTTGCACGACGGCTAGCGGCGGGTTCTTTTGGCAGCGCGACAAGGGTTGCGAATGGCACTCCTGAGCGAATAGCGGAACTTTGCTGGGCTAACAGGAACACGCTCGCGACTGAATTGGATAGTTTTATCGAGATTCTGGCTAGGGCATCAGGCTCTCTAAAGGCGTCTTCGCCAGAGAAGTTTTTAACATTTGTCCGACAAGGCTCTGCCGCTATAGCCGAACTGCAAGGCCTTGTCGAATCGAGAACCGAGAGCGTCATTTGTCGAGCGAATTCATTCTGGGCGACAATCGATCCGATCAGAGACTCTGGGAAGTTTTTTTCCGACTTCAAGCTTTCTGGTGACTCAGTCTCTTTTGTTACCCGGATCCGCTGATCTAGCTTTTGCCGATACCGTGGAATGCTCCCTAGCCTCAAAGAAAGAGGGAGATGCTATTCCAGCTACTCTTCAGCCCTCGTCGATCCAAAAATGACCCGGGCCTGTTTTCGTAATCCCGTCGTTCAGAACTCGAATTGGATAGCGGCACGTTCCTTTAGAATTGGTAGGAGACCTTTCTTTATCATTTCTTGATGATATGTGTCGACCGCATAGTCTCGGTAATCCTGCTCGGTGTCAAAGTCTGCAACAACTACGTAGTCGTAGTTAGTTCCCTCGGGCCAGAGATGCAGATCTGGACCATGAGCGAAGGACTTTATGGCCGGAATATGATCTGGTAGGGTTGCTATGGCCTTATCTAAGTCGGAGATCTTCTCGGTCGAAACCGCCGAGTTGAAACGAAAAGCTGCGATATGTCTTATCACGGATCTTGCCTTCCTTCTTTGTCAGACCATCTTGTAATCTACTACCGATTAGGACTTCGTTTTACCGCTTCCAATCAAAGAGAAATAGACATCGGGCAAAATGGGATACAGAAAAGACCCAACAGAGGCCCCCTTGTTTGCTACATCAAACCTGCGTAAAGACCCCCGTCGACCCAAAGGGAGGAACCGTTGACATACTTTGCCTGCTCTGATAGGAGAAAAGCGGCAACTTTCCCGAAGTCGTATGGGTCGCCGAATGATTTAGAGGGCAAGCTCGCCGCAGCCGCCGAAGGGTCACCACCGTGGAGCTGAATTAGCCTGTCTGTCTTGTGCAGTCCCGGTTGGATAGTATTTACCGTTACCCCATCTGCAGCTACCTCGGTCGCCAGCGTCTTTAGATAAGCGGTCAAGGCGCTACGTGAGGTGTTGGACAGGATAAGGTTCGGACCCGGTTGTCTGACCCAAAGTGAGGTGATCGCTAGTATTCTGCCCCAGCCTGATTGGATCATCGGTTCGACCGTCCCTTGAGCTACGGAGATCATCGAGAGTAAATTTTGGTTGAGAGCCGCTTCGATGTCCTGTATGCTCGCCGATCGATATCCGCCAGCCTTTGGTCCGCCAGCGTTCAAAACTACGATGTCTATCCCGCCTAGTTGCGACTGGGCGGAGCCTATAAGGTTTTCGACTCCAGCCGGAGTCGAAAGGTCCGCCACCACCGAGCCAAAGATCGAGGGGTGATCGGCCATCGCCTTGTCGAGTTTCTCTTGCGACCGGCTCGCAATGACCACTTTGACGCCTTCGTCGGCTAGTGCAACTGCGGTACCGAGTCCCAAGCCCTGCGACCCTCCGGTCACCAAGGCACGACGATTAGCAATTCCAAGATCCATCTTTGCAAAACTAGCGGCAATTGGTTAAATTCAGACTGAGTGGACATTAACTACAAAGCAGCCGAGTCTGGGTGGAGACTCGGCTGCTTTTATATGGGTGGTATGGTTAGAGATCTCTACGGGGTTGGTTCGGTCAAACAGCCGGCTGCCTCGCCAAGGTGTGCCAAGCCAGCGAGATCGCCAGCCTGGTAGGTTGTCGGGGCATTGAAATTGTCGATTGGGTTCATGACTTGCGTTGGGTCTGCCACGTGACCCATGCCCATGACGTGTCCTAACTCGTGCAAGACCAGCGAGGCTTCCTGCTCGGCGGTAGCTGGATAGGTCGAAGAGAAAGCCGCCTCACCGGTGACGTACTCCCATCTCGTCCCGGTGTAGAGTGCTGCCGAGCCACCCATACCAATTACTCCGGTGCCGCTGAGATAATTTGTAGCTCCGTTTGGTTCCCAAGCGATGAGAACAGGTGACCATTCGGTTCCAGTGGGGGTTTGGATCGTGGAAGGCCTATTTAGGGTAGGTAGTGTCGAAGTCGACCCTACGTAATTGAATTGAATTCCAGTGGCGTTTGTGATTTCGGCCAGAGATTGCTGGACTAGGCTCTGTCCGTTTGCCGGAGCATACTGTAGGTTGAGTTCGTAGTTGATAGCTTGGCACGGGTTCCAACGAACTGGTACATTGCTCGAAGAGTTCTGCGTAAGCAGAAATCCGTATCCGGCAGATGCGGGTGCGGGTTGGGTCTGCTCGTAGTAGCTGGTATCTGGGAAGCTCAGGCTAGCGTCGGAGGTCACGCCATAGTTGTTCCAAGTGGATCCGGCGCTGCTTCCGGTCGCCGCTGTCGGGTTTGAGGTTGAGCTAGTTGGAGTTGGCGCTGGGGTCGGTGTTGGGGTTGTTCCAGGCCCGAAGTTTACGGCGCTTCCCGTGGTTGTGACGAGAATATAGCCACCGGTTGAGGAAGCAGTGATTCCGGCGAAGGTACTGCCCGCAGCTGCGGTGTTTCCCCCGCCGTAGTAGGTTGCGCTCCCGAAGGAGTAGACCGATCCATCCTGAGCTGTTAGCCAGTATCCGCCGCCCTTAGTCGTAGCGGCCATCCCGACGATAGGCTGATTTAGTCCCATCGCTCCGGTGGAGCCGTAGAACTTGGCGTCGCCAAATGTGAAGATTCCACCGTCCTTGGCTACGAGCCAGTACCCCTGGCCGGTAGTCGTGGCGGCCATCCCGACGACAGGTTGGTTTAGCTTGATGTTTCCGGTCGAGCCGAAGAACTTGGCGTCGCCAAATGTGAAGATTCCACCGTCGGAAGCCACCAGCCAATACCCTTGGCCAGTTGCGGTGGAGGCCATACCAACGATCGGCTGGTTTAGCTTGATGTTTCCAGTCGAACCGTAGAATTGAGCGTCGCCGAAGGAGAAGACTCCACCGTCCTTGGCTACGAGCCAGTAGCCTTTACCATCTGGAGTCGCAGCCATGCCGACGATCGGCTGGTTCAGAGCTTTGCCCGCGAGCGACCCGAAGTTGCCGGCGTCTCCGGCGGTGTATACCGACCCATCCGGGCCGACAAGCCAATACCCTTTGTTATCCGGCGTCGGAACCGCAGCAACAATCGGCGAACCGGTAGACGCTTTTAGCACGAAGTTATCGTTTAGATACTTGGCTGAGTTTGCTACCGCGTTGACCGTAGCCTTTGACGAAAAGTTGCTCGGAGAGTTCGCTGGGATGCTGTATCCGACGGCCGCAGAGGCAGACAGCAACACTGTGAGTGCTGTACATTTCGCCAACACTCGACTTCGATTAAAACCCTTGGTATTCTGCATCATCAACCTCACCACCATCTGTGTATCCACCCATACAACTGTTTAAATTGTCGACTTAAAGTGAGGAAACTTGAATGAGAATTCACTAATAGTGGTGAAAATCAGGGCCCGATAGTGGTGGACGTCACAATTTGTGGTGAAAAGCCAATTAGACCAGTGAGGATCTTTTGCGAGTTGGTTTCTCGGAGGCAATCCGTAGGTTAGGTTGCGATGATTGAGCTGGCCAAGTGCGAGCTCGCTGATCGCAACAGCGAGTTGGACGAGTTCTGGGCCGACGTTTATGGCGTCGTTTGCGCAGATGGATATATTCCTAAAGGTACAATTGAGCTGTGGCCCGTGCGATCTTGCCGACGTCGATGATAAAGCTAATTAGTAACGGGGTGGCATCGGGTCGTCGATCAGCGAGAAAGTTGGTTTGTATTCCAGAATGGCTCCGGATGTTGCGCAGGCTCGGACCATGCAGCCCAGTGGCAAGAAACCACTGGGCGTGTTCTACCTGGCGAGGCTAGATCTTCTGACCGAGGAAGCGACAAGCGGGCTTTGGAAGGTAAAAAAAATTGGGAGGTGACCCGCGACTTGGTGTGCTCGGCCTTTGACGATCACTGGCGCTCAGATCGTGGCGACTTGCAGGCGCCGAATACATTGGGTGCCCAATATTGTTCCAACTTGCTTGCAATAGCCCAGCGCTTCAGAGAATCGAGCGCTGCCATAGATCCTAGATTGGGTTTGCCCAGGCTTTTTGAGGTGGGGTAATAGCGAGCTGACTTAGAGTCCCTGCGGTTTCTGGTTCTCCGCTGCAAAAACTCGACCGGTGATTACTTCCTGTTTGGATTACCATGTTCGGTCTTTATAAGCCCTTCGAGTCTTGACTCGAACTCATCGTGGTCTATCTCGCCGCTTGCGTACCTATTCCGTAATACTGTGAGCGGATCGACTTCGAGGGCCGATGTTCCTTGATTTGCTCTTGGACCCGGGTTATTCCATGAACTCCGACGCCAGCGCCCGTGCGAGATCATATAGATGATTACTCCCGCACCGGCAAGGATGGCGATTGGGTCAAAAATCGTAGACGAGAATCCGCCGCCCCAATTCATCATGTGAAGAACTCCTTTTTGCTGGTTGGAACATTTGGCGACTTCAGCCGAACTGCTCGAACCGACTTTCGGCACGAAGTATTGACTCGATCCGACACCGCACTGTAAATGCAAGGATCTCTGGTTACGATAACCAATACTGGAAGTGAGGATAGGGCCTCAGCCAGCCTTGTTTCTTCGCTACGCATTCCCGCACCTTTGAAATACGCTTCGGGCCTGTAGTTGCAAAGCCTAGTCAGCTTGCCTTGGCCGGATGGATAAAGACGCAAAGAAGGGTCTTTATCGACAAAGTCGAGTAGAAAAGTCCCAAATTCGATCGGAAGACGCCAGCAATATAGCGGTCAAACGGACGCAATCCAAAAAAAACGGAGGCTTAATTTCAGACCTGGTTAGTGGCTAGCCTCCGGCCTTACAAGAAGGACGGGGATATTGCTATGGTGCAGGACATACGCGCTAACCGAACCTAGAAGGAGGCTGGTAAGGCTGCCGTGTCCGCGGGTGCCTATGACGACTATGTCGGCTTCCTTGTCGGCGATCTCGACCAATCTGACACCCGGCGAGCCCTCGAGGAGCTTTCCCTTTACGTCAATCGCTGGGAAAGCTTCTCTTGTGGCCTCAACGGCCTTGTCGACCACTTCTTGAGCGGCCAACTCGATCTCATTGATCGGTGCTACGTACGCTGATCCGTAGCCGAAGTTGGGGATGAACCAGCTATGCACTATCAGAAGCTTGCTTCCTCTGGCGCTAGCTTCTGATGCACCGTAGGAGACCGCTCGAGTAGCGACATCAGAGCCGTCGGTTCCAACTACCACAACACCTTTTTGTCGAATGTCCAAGTTTCTTATTTCTGTCATTTCGATCCTCCTTGTAAAACGATGTTGAGTCCTCTCAGCAGAATGTTGCTAGGAGAGTCGGCTACAGCGAAAAGTGGAATTCTCCTCCACTCTGCCTTTGGGTCTCGCCTTCGAACTCCTTATTCATCGGCCGGCCGAGGTGGTAGCACTACTACCGGCGTCTTTGACTCTTCTATTATCCGATGTGCGGTGCTGCCGATCGACGCCTCGCCGAGGGAGTGCCCGCGGGTGCCAACCACGATTAGGTCTACCGCCAACTCGCCAGCGATTTCCAAGAGGGCGCTAACCGGACTTCCCTCAATGAGCAGATTCTGGTGCTTAACTCCTGAATTCTTCAGAGGAGCACACCACACCGAATCCAGCAGCTCAGCTGTTATGTGCCTAGCCTCTTCGGGCGATAAAAATTTACCATCTTCTTCGATCGGCTTTAGGCCCATTGCGTGAACGGCCATCACTTCCGCATTGGTCTGTTGAGCCAGGGCGATGGTCCAATTCAGAGCACCCAAGGAGTTGGCAGAACCATCTACCCCCACGAGTATCCTTCTTATCACGGTAAATCAACCTCTCTGATGTGCGAAAACACACCACTCTTCTTCCTGGACATCCTGGCGATGTCCCACCGACGCCCATCTAATCTGGATCTTACTCCAGTGTTAGGAGCCATTTCACTCTTGCACTGATTAGACGCAAATGTATGAATACAATTCCGGCTCCTTTTGGTCATCGTTTCGCTAGCCAGTGTTTTGATAATTTAGGTATATTTGGCGGAAGGATTAGGTCTTTTGGCCCGTATCTTCTGTTCTGTCATGTTGTCCCGCAGTGAGTAGGGTGTGAGTATGACAATTAGGGTATTCCTGGTTGACGACCACGAGGTGGTTCGATGGGGCATTTCGAGCCTCGTAGACGCCGAAGATGATCTCCAGGTAACAGGCGAAGCTGGTTCAGTACAAGAGGCATTGGCGCGTATTGCTAGCGCTCGTCCAGATGTTGCACTTTTGGACGTTCGGCTCCCTGATGGCGATGGGATAGAACTTTGCAGGGAAATTCGATCCACTTATCCTGGTGTTGCCTGCCTTATGCTTACTTCGCACTCTGATGACGAGGCGTTGTTCTCTTCGATTCTTGCCGGTGCGTCGGGGTATCTCTTGAAGCAGATCAAGTTGGGTGATCTCGTGGATGGGATCAGGCGAGTGGCAGGTGGCGAGAGCCTCCTGGATCCGGCGGTTACGGCCAGAGTCTTGGCGAGACTTAGGTCTCCAAAAGAAGAGGACGATCCTCTTTCGAAACTTTCGGCACAGGAGCGGAGAATCCTCGAGCTGATCACCGACGGTCAAACCAATAAGCAGATCGCAAACGAGATGTTTCTCGCCGAAAAAACGGTCAAGAACTACGTTTCAAACCTTTTAGCCAAGTTGTCTATGAGCCATCGATCTCAGGTTGCGGCGCTTGGCGCAAGGCTGTCAGAGCGTAAGAAAATAGACGGCCTCGACTAAGTACTCATCCGACGGGTATTTTGTTTGAGCCCGTGTCATTCCAATCGACTCAGCAATGGAAAATGCGCGACTAGACGGTTATCTGATTCGAGGCGTGTCGATGGTTTCCCGGCAGGTTCGGCCTTGCTGGGTGCTTCAAGTGGATAGTTCTCGTATTCAGAAATTACGCCGTTGGAGTCGAAGTAGCTGGCACGAATTAGGTCAGCCGACATCTGCACGAGCCTGATGTCGCTGAGCTGATTTTCCAAGTGTTCCTCGGCCCAAAGAGAGCTCGGCGTAGGACGATCGGCCCGGGCTATTTTGGATCTGCCAACGACGAGCACGGACCAACCGACATGGTTTGACGGATCGATAGAGTCGGCGTGCAGGGCGACTACCGATTGGGCGAAGCAGCGGTGAAGGGGAGCTGAGATAGGGGCTCGGAAGTAGACCGTGGAGTTTTCAACCCGAAAATTCAGTCGAGCAATAATCGGAAATGCATTCTGAGTGAAGGCGATTAGTCCTGAACCCTTGGAGTTGAGTAGTTCAAAACAGCGCTCATCGTCCAGATGGAACCGACTTCGTGCACCCCTACTCATAAGGATAGTGTCAGGCTCTGAGGGGCATTAGCTTCAGGGCTGAAGGTCACAATACCATGGGACGCTTAGAGGCCTGAAAAATCTTAGGCCTCTTTTCTCTTAGGCCTAATGCTTGTCCAGGCAGAGCTTCAGTCGCCAGGGAAGAATACGACGCGCTTTTCGTCTGGGTAGGCAGGTCGATTCTCAATCACTTTGTCAGAAAAAAGTTGCACAGCCCTAGAGAGATTGACCGCATGATCTCCGAATCGTTCGTAGAATCTTGCCACGAGGGCCAACTCCATAGCCACTGAGATACTTTTGATGCAAGAAACTAGCTCTGAAGCGAATGCGACATGGAGTTCGTTGACCTCCTCGTCGAGGGCCTCGATCACCGAGATCAACCGGAGATCTTGGTCGGCAAAAGCATCGGTTGCCTTTCGCCACATAGTCGTTCCAATGTCGCCCATCTGATCGATAATTCCCCTGCAACGAGGGGATAGCTCTTCGCTTAGGTTCGAAAGGGCCCTCCTGGCGATGTGCTCCGCGAGGTCGCCGGACCTCTCAAGCTCAGGAATCATCCTGAGCACCGCGAGGAGGTAGAAGCGATCACTTTTTGTCCCAAACTCGTCCACCAACTCCCTGGTGACCGAGGTCTCGATCTCGCGGTAGAGGTGATCTACCTCCAGGTCGCGTTCGACGATCTTTCTAGCGGCGACCTTATCGCCAGAAAGTAGAGCGTCGGTAGCTCCTGCGAAACTGTCACCGACCAAGGCAAACAGCTCAATAACTCCCTGATTTATATTCTTACGATCCACAACACCTCCACGATAGGCCGTGGATTGACCCAGGCCCATAAGCCTAACCTGGATATTGATGCAGGTTATTAGCTTTGGGGGCAAACTTCAACTCGTAATTTTGGCTATCCACGGAACAGCCCGACTGCCGTTTTGAGTCTGAACGGAAAAGTTTCCCCAGGGTTCACCCTTGCCCAGGGTGGCCAGGAGACATCCGAGTCGTTCCGGCGGGTGCGGATCGGCCCAGCTTTTCGAGCCAGCATTTCGAGCCAGCTTTTCGAGCCAGCACTGCGAACCAGCACTGTGAACCAGCACTGTGAACCAGCACTGTGAACCAGCACTGTGAACCAGCACTGTGAACCAGCACTGTGAGAGGATTGTTGATTTGGATTATTTGGTATTCGTAGACTCGACCAGAAAGCGATGGATTGGATTTAAAAATTCAGCTGACACACAATACTTGGCACCACTTTTTCGAAAGAAAGGGCGGAACTTCAATAAGTCGCTGCTAGGCCTAGCTTTACAGAGGAAAGCAATGGAGTATTTCCATAGACCAACTTGTTTCCTTGGCATCGAGTCGTGGCGACTTGACCTGCTAACAATCAGGCTCTGATGGTTTAAATTCTCAACTGACGAGCCGCAAAGGGTCGAGCTACGGATGCTAGAGCCTCCTGCCTTGGAATGGGTTGGCTCCCAGGGCGGGAGGCTATTTCGATGAGTGATAGACGACGTTAGACGAAGAGAACTAGTTCCCTTCGTCACTGGTTCTTGCGGTTTGTGGGGACGATTCCTATTCGGGGATATTGCCCATGGTGTCGGCGTTTTTCTTCGCCTTTGCTACCAGAGCAGGAATGACGCCATCTAGGTCTTCGACTTTCCAGCGGTCTTGGATATCCGCCCCTGGTCCAGCGTGCCAGCCCTCTGCCACGTCAATATGGCCGCCGTAAAC
>JABEUM010000165.1 GCA_013044475.1 Acidimicrobiaceae bacterium
ATCATCTGTTCATGATCCGGTGGTGTGGCTTTCGGGAGCCAGTTGGTTCCAGCAAGTCTCGAGATGAAGGGCACCGTCTTTTGCCGAGGTGGTGGCTACTGAGGTGACAATGGATATTTCCTTGCTGGGAGGAGTACTTTCAATCCTAGAGGAGTGCTTCTGTGCATGTTCTGGAGGCGGAGCAGTAAGTCCCAAGTGTGCGGCCCCTTCTTTGTAAGTTTGGTCTTGATCTCGATAGGCTGCCAGCTTCACCTGCAAACTGGCTACTCCATGCATCGTGGGCCGATGGTTTTTCGAATTTGCTCCCACGTTTCAGAGTTTCGACCGGCAGATCGTCAGCCACGCAGTAGGCAACAATGCGCCGATAGAGGTGGAAGCTGTGCTGAATTTGACGATTTGGCCGACTAGCGAGGTTCACTTCGTTGTAGTTTCATAACCATGGCGAATGAACTATTCAACTGGCTTTATCGCGATATCGAGGATCAGGCAAAAGTCATACTCGAGCCGTCAAGTTACAACTACTATCGGTCCGGCGCTACCCGAGAGCGGACCTTAGCGAGGTCGAAGGATTCATGGGCGAGCTACGACTTGGTTCCGCGAATACCAATTGAGCGGAAAACGGTATCCAGCCGATCCCAATTCTGCTCCGTTGATCTGGCCACACCCCTTTACGTGGCTCCGATGGCTTTTCAGTCCCTTCTAAATAGCGGTGCAGAGTCACAGTTCGCACTGGCGGCTAACTTAGTGAATGTTCCGTACTGCCTCTCCTCCCGGACTACCACGCCAATAAGCGAAGTGGCCGAAGTAGCGTCTGATGATGCCGAGCGAAAGCGGCTTTTTGGACAGCTAAGCGGATTTCACAAACACATGCTTGAGCATTTTTGGCAGCAAGATGAAGCTATCTCAAGCGGTGCGAAACTATTTTTTCAGGTCTACTTTATGGCCGAGCGGGAAGTGACATTTCAACTTGCACAAGAGGCCCAGTCGAGCGGATTCTCTCTTTTATTGCTAACAGTGGACACTCCAGTTCTGGGGATGCGCCTCTCGGATTTGAAGATGGGCTTCACCCCGCCTGAGGGATACGCCGACAAACTATATGATCGGTTGGTAGGGCAGGGAAGGCTCCCCAGTTCAAAAAGCGCCGATGGTATTCCATTTCAGCCTAAGAGTCGAGACAATGCTTTGAACCAGGATCCAGACATTGGACTTAGTGCTGCGAGAATATTAAAAGCTAGGGTCGACCTCCCTGTGGCAGCGAAGGGAGTTATAAGGCAGTCTGATCTGCATGGTGCCCTGGCGCAAGGGTCCGATGGCGTAGTGATTTCAAATCACGGTGGGCGACAGTTGGACGATACAGTTCTTACCGCAGATGCCCTGTGGAGACTCTGGGACAATTTTGAATCCTCGAGAGTTTCAGTTGACGGTGGTCTATCAAATGGTGCGGACGTCGTGAAGGCTCTATGTATGGGAGCAGGTTCAGCAGGTATAGGCAGGAATGCTGCTTGGGCCTTTGCTGTAGGCGGTGCTTTGGGCGTCGCTTCTTACCTTATTGAACTGCGCATCGAGATCGAATATGCGATGACACTTTTGGGCGCGGCATCGGTCTCCGAACTAGACAGGAGCTACTTAACTTTGAGCTCAAGAACTTGAAAACTGGAATCAGCCGCTCAAAGACTGGATCATGTTCAGTGCTAAGTTGAGACCAAAGGCTCAGTAGAAGGCTCTGAAGCTCCGACTAGCTCCAGAATCGAAAATAGGGTTCGGGGTAATGGTTCGGACCTCCTTGGTGATTATCTTTCCGGCTTCCGGCGAGAATTATCGGGGCAACGCCCATTTTCGTTCCGTTTCTTGTGAGGTCTCTTCGAATGATCGGCAGCTTTTGCCTTTGGGATTCCAACTGGCTTACCTCTGGCCAAAATGAACCTCAGCGAGAGGCTTTGATCTACCTCGAGAAAATTGCTGGTCGAGATCGAATTAAATCGTTTCCAGGAGAGTATTGTTTGCGATCTCGATCGCGTTTGCATCAAACCGACGCTCCCGCCGACCAGCTCGATGGCCTGGTGTGCAAAGGGTCGTATATCTCGGACGTAAAGGTCGCTCTGGAGCGTTTAGTTTGACTGGCCTAGAAGTCCGCTTGCTTTGCGGTTAAAATCGTAACTGGCAGCCCCCCCGGCTTCTCTCTCATGACCTCGCTTCCATCGTGGAGCTGACCAGCAAATGGACTGTGGCTCAGAGTTCCTTTAAGTTGAGGCCTACAGCGCGACAAGAAGAGGGGCTAAAGCCTAGCTGAAAGACCGGTGTTGAGTTGAGATGAGCCACTCAATACTCTCAAATGTGGGCTAAGGGGGCCGCGATTCTAACTTCTTGGGACCTATGTGGCTAAGTGACCAGTACTGAAATTTGCCGACTAGACCCGGACACTATTTTCTGGCGATCCCAGCTCGCAACCTATCCGGATTCGACAGCCCAATTCTCATGCTGCTTCCGAAGAAAACTAGCGGAGGTCGATAAGCGCTCGCACGGTTCGCCCGGTAAATGGACCTGAAGACAACGCTGGGCATAATAGGACCGAGTTGACTCTGCAGCTATCGCTTTGGCAGCTTACCTCGGTCTTTGGGTTCGGAAGTCGGAAACTAAGGGCGGATATACCTGATTGGGAATGCTTCTCTTGTGCTTGATGGAGATGGCCTTTAGGAGGGTATACGAGCCGATGCCGATGCCAAAGGCGAAGTTTGAATTGTCCAGCTTTTGATTTGGGCTAACTTAGCGCACTTTGTGCGGTCTCTCGGGAGAGGGCACAATCACTCAGCTTTAGCTGCTCGGAACTTGGATGTATTAGGCCCGCTTGGTCTTCGGGAACTGGGCAACCAGCAGACGAATTAGTTCTTTGAACGCGGATCGAGCTCGATCATTTGATGCTTGAGTGTGATCAGATGCTAGGAGGCTCAGGTAAAGTCCTCGATATGTCCAGATAACTAGCCGGGACGCGCTGGCGAGTTCATCTTCTGGGTAATTTGCCTTCTCCAGAATGGACTTTATGCCGTCTATCCAAAGTTGCTCTGACTCCATTACGGTCGAATACTTGTCCGGGTCTCGCATCGCTAATGTGTATAGTTCGAATTGGGCCATTCCCAACGGAAACTGCTTCACGTCACTCATGACGTCCCAAAAAGCGAGAGCAAGTTCCATGAACTGATCTGTCTCGACCTCTTTGAATGTGTCGAGCAGAGGTAAGTCCCTCCTGCGCATGCTTTCAAGGATTTCTGCCAACAGAAAATCTTTTGACTTGAAATAGTAATTAAGAGTGTTGCTAGATACCCCTAGTGCTCGAGAGCACCCCCTGTAACTCCAGTTCGCTAGGCCAACACTAAGTAAATATTCGGTAGCTGCTTCAAGTAGGCGACTCTTGGCTTGGTTGAAGTGTGCAGACTTTTTGGTCGCGACGGACCCGGCCGATTGGAGCTCATCTTTGAACTGATCTTCAGTCATCTATCAAACCTTTGATCTATCCTCTAGAAGCCTAAAGACCCCACGGCTATAATCCTAGAAGAATTAGATCTTCCTGCTAAAGGCACTTTTATAAATATTAATATAATAGTCTAGCCAAAGTTCGAAGTTGTGGCTCCTTGGTGGACCAGCGAAAATTGAAACCGGTCAGACTTCTAGAACGAAGCAGGAAGTGTCCGCCTGCCTTACACAATTTGTGGAGCACGGTTCATCGCAACCGAGTCGTGCTGAATCCCACTCGAAGGAAATAAATCGAACACAAGCGAAAGGTCTTTCGCAAGATTCTAAAGGCATTTTTTCTATTGCAGACCACTGTCTAATGCAGCGTTTGGAGAGCCTGGTCGGCATATGACAGAACCTGGTGGAGAAACTATAGGGGAGTGATTGCCAACTCGTCCAAAGCATTGTAGGTCTGAGGGGATCTTTGGCTCGGATGCAAGATTCATATTGGTCCAGGAGTTGCCTGTAGTAGTGGACGAGGCGGGCCCTAGGCTCTTTTGCAATGGATAGCAGACCCATAGGATTTTTTGACTCAGGACTTGGGGGACTTAGTATCCTTGCGGCGGTGAGGGACCTGCTTCCCCTGGAATCTAGCGTTTACTTCGGTGACACCGATCGCTATCCCTATGGTTCAAAGCCGCAGGAGGATGTTGCGGCATTTGCTTTACAGATTGCTTCGTATCTAGTTGAGGTACATGACGTGAAGATGATCGTCGTGGCATGCAACACTGCATCAGCGGCGGCCCTAGATCTCCTCCGCACAAGGTTGGTCGTACCGGTAGTGGGCGTAATCGAGGCCGGGGTCAGAGCGGCTTCAATCGTCTCAAGCTCATCGCGGATTGGATTGATAGCTACTGTCGGAACGGTCGGGTCTGGTGCGTATCAGCGCAGCTTTGCGGAGGTCGCTTCGGGGGTCGATCTGACTTGTCAGGCTTGTCCCGGCTTCGTGGAGCTGGTGGAATCGGGGGAGGCTGACACCGAATCGGCACGGGTTCTGGCCAGAAGACTGCTCGAACCCATTTTGGATGCAAAGGTAGATACCCTTTTGCTCGGATGTACTCATTACCCCTTCCTGGCGAGGCCGATCCAAGACGTGATGGGAAGGGACGTAATTCTGGTGTCATCTTCAGAAGAGACAGCTTTCGAAGTGCGACACATGCTGGAAGGTAATGGACTTGCTGCGATCGACGAGACCAGAGCACCCACCGAAGTATTTGTCTCTAGTGGTGACTGTGCCACTTTCAGTAGACTCGCTGCTAACTTACTCGGACGAAACATAGGGAATGTGATACACGTGAAAACCTCGATGCTGACTAGTGACTTTGGACAGGGATGGAAAAGTTAATGAGATTTGATGGACGGTTGCCAGATCAGATAAGGCCAATCGAAATAGTGCGAGATTATACGGAGATGGCCCTGGGTTCTACGCTTATTTCGGTAGGTCGAACTAAAGTTCTCTGCACCGTTTCTATGGAGGATAGGCCGCCACCATGGCTTAGGGGAACCGGCAAGGGATGGGTAACTGCCGAGTATTCGATGCTTCCAGGCGCCTCCCCTGAGAGAATTCCCCGCGAAGCCGTCAGGGGCAAGCAGTCGGGTAGGACCCAGGAGATCCAGCGACTTATAGGCCGGTCTTTGAGGTCATGTGTAGATCTCGGGTTGCTCGGGGAGATCCAGCTAAATGTTGATTGCGATGTGCTGCAGGCAGATGGCGGAACGAGAACGGCTTCAATCACCGGTGCATTTGTAGCTTTGTCAGATGCCGTGGCGAGACTGATGGATGTGAAGCAGATTAAAGCTAACCCGATTATCCATGGTTGTGCGGCAGTGTCGGTCGGCGTCGTTGGTGAAGATGCAATGGTTGATCTCGACTATTCCGAAGATTCCGCTGCCGAAGTCGACATGAACATTGTGATGGACGACGCGGGTCGATTTGTTGAGGTGCAGGGAACGGCTGAAGGCGCAGCCTTCTCGAAGGGCCAATTAGTCGACATGATACGGCTAGCCGAGTCGGCGATTGGAGAGCTCCAGATCGCTCAGAGCAAAGTGCTTGCAGTCGCACCTTCGCGCAAGCAGATAAAACGGTGATCTTCTTGGCCACCTCCAACACTCACAAGGTCGAGGAGATAACGAGACTCTTGCCGGGACTCGAGCTAGTGGCTCGACCCAGCTGGTTACCGGAGGTCGTGGAGGATGGAGGCAGCTTTGAGGAGAATTCTATAAAGAAGGCCAGGGCCATTGCTTTGGCTACGGGAAGCCCTGCGATTTCAGATGATTCTGGTTTGGTAGTCGATGCACTCGACGGCGCACCTGGAGTCCATTCGGCCCGATATGCCGGAGAAAATGCGACGGATGAGGAGAACCTTTGGAAACTCCTTTCTGAACTTGTGGGTGTTTCCGATCGATCGGCGAGGTTCGTCTGTGTGGCGACCTATTTTATGCCCAACGAGGGCTTCGTAACATTCAAAGGCGAGGTAGAGGGTAGGTTGCTCGACCACGTAGCTGGCCATGGGGGATTCGGATACGATCCGATCTTTGTCCCTGACGAGGGAGATGGAAGGAGCTTCGCTGAAATGTCCATGGATGAAAAGGCCCGCTACTCCCATCGATCACGGGCTTTCATGGATCTCCGCAACTACTTGGACTCCTTACACCAGGCCTAAAACCAAATAGGTCGAGCCACCCAGGTGTCCTAGGTGCGATTCTGTCTCAGCGACCTTGGACTCCGGCAGCGCAAATCCCCGACGTCGGACATCGACCCCGATTGCTCAATGCGTCAGCTTCGGTGTTTAGGCCATTGTTGACCTCAGAAGGTTTCTGCAAAGTGTTTCACTATGTGCTCGGAGAAACAAGAGCCATCTTTGAGCTCCAAAGCTTTGCGTGATGGAATAGCTTGTGAGAATTGGAGATGGTGGATGTCCTGCGGGTTATCTGTGACACTCTGGCAAACGTATTGCAATTGTCGTGCTAAGGGCCAAACCTGATGGCTTGGTACTAGCGGATGATTTACACCGCCTGTTGCTGTGAAAATTAGTACCCTCTGGAGACTGCTCACCAACGGTACCGTTGTGCGGGCGGGGAGACTCGAACTCCCAAGCCTTTCGGCACTAGAACCTAAATCTAGCGCGTCTGCCAATTTCGCCACGCCCGCTCGGAAGAACACACTAGTGGACGATTCCTCGCGTCGCCTACATATTGTATCTATATGGGCCTATTTCAATCGTCCTCAACATTTACGCAAAGGGTTCAAGGTAGGATAACCTCTCAAGTATGTCGGAGTCTAATTTTTATGGAGCGAGCAAAATGGACGCTATAAGGATGGCGATGTCGGAACCTCGGAGTTCTGACGTGTTTCAGCAACTGCTCGCCGAGCGGATTGTATTTTTAGGGTCTCAGGTGGATCAGACCTCCGCTAATCTGATCAGCGCACAGCTGATTCTCCTAGCCGCCGAGGATCCAGAAAAGGATGTGTCGCTTTACATAAACTCTCCGGGTGGTTCGGTGACGGATGGCCTAGCAATATACGACACGATGCAGTACATTAGCTGCGACATTAGAACCATATGCATTGGTATGGCGGCGTCGATGGGTCAGTTTTTGCTCTGTGCTGGCACCCCGGGAAAGCGCTATGCATTGCCGCACTCTCGAATACTGATGCATCAGCCTTCAGCACAAATGCAAGGCCAAGCTACAGACATTGCGATACAAGCTGAGCAGATCGTCTACATGAAGAAGATGCTCGCTGAGAGGATTTCTTTCCATACTGGCCAGCCGGTCGAGAGGATTGAAGCAGATTCCGAGCGCGACCGCTGGTTCACTGCCCAGGAGGCTAAGGAGTACGGCTTTATCGATGAGGTGATCGAAAAGGCACCCGCGGTTATGAAAAGCTAAGTGTCTGGAACTTCACTGGCTACGATAAAGCAGCTGTACTTTGGGTGGAGTACTGAGGGGAAGTTGAGAGGCGCTAGGCCCAGTCGACGCTGATCTGGGCTCTTAGAGTTCCCCGGTGGGAGTATCACCGATCGGTTGGTTTTTGACGCTCTCCTGTGCCGCCTGCGCGACATTGCTTTGGAACCCACTTCGGCATTGGGAATGTCAATATTTCCAGGGGGTATTTCAAGACGTTCACGGCTCTTCGGTCTTCGGAAGGAAGCTGCTGATTAAGCGCACTGTTCGAATCTGCGCTAGCTATCGGTTGTGAGCAGACCAGTAGAAGACCCGCCGGATGCGCCCGACTTGTTTTGTCCGAACCGCTAATGAAAGTACCCACTAGCTTTCTTCCGAGTTGAGCTTGTTGGTGATTAATGACGGCAGATGCTGCGGAAGACCTACGAGTTATCGTAACGTAGTGAGTTGCCAAAGTCGCATTTGAAGGTCCGTGTCGTAGCGGTGAGCAGCTATCCGGAAGGTGAACGATCGTCGGCAAATTTTGCCTCGGGGCGACCCGACACATTTGACCGATCCATCTTAGAAATGGAAGTCAAGGTCGGCTTATAAAAGTCTGGGTTCGCCGTAGGAGATGCTGCACTAGGCTGTTGAGGATTAATACTTTTCTTTGTGCGTATCTCGCTGGAGGCTAATTGTTGAGTGAGCAGGGTGGTTTTGAGGCCGAAGATGTTACAGCGATTTCCAAGAGGCGTACCTCTGGTCAATTGACTGTTGTCAAGCCCAAGATGTCGCTCGCAAAGAGGGTTACCAATACTTATAAGTACAGGGATCTTCTTTTTGGCCTAATTGGCAAGGAGATTTCAGTCAAATACAAGAACTCAGCGTTGGGTATCTTGTGGTCGATGTTGAACCCGGCGATGTATATCCTCATTTACTTCCTGGTGTTCCAGAAAGTTTTGAAAAATGGCGTTCCCAATTACGCTATTTTCTTACCAAGCGGACTTTTGGTATGGAACCTCTTCCAAACATCGATATCATCAGCAACTACTGCCGTCGTGGATAATGCTGGTTTGGTAAAGAAGGTCTCATTCCCAAGGGAGATTCTGGCACTGGCCTCGGTCGGAGCGGCGTTTGTCTTCTTCCTTTTCCAAGCGATTGTACTTATTATCTTTATGATAATTTTTCGGGTTCTTCCGACCTGGAGCTACTTGTGGTTGGTGCCTATTGCCATGATCGCTCTGTTGGTCTTCGCATCGGCACTTGCCGTGTTTCTATCGGCGGTTAATGTCTACCTGCGAGACACTAGACACCTTATCGAAGTACTTCTGGTGGCTTGGTTTTGGGGAACTCCGGTGGTCTATCCATATATGGAGCTTGCTGTACCAATAAATCAGCACGGACTGCTGTGGGTTTATCTGCTAAATCCAGTAGTGACTCCGGTTGTGACCTTCCAACGTGCTCTTTATGGCAAGGTCTCCCCTGTATCGACAAATGCTACACACGCAATCATCAAGATTTTACCCGCAGCTGGGCAGGGCTGGTATCTGACCCATCTGCTGATAACGATAGTCGTTGGACTTGTTCTTTTCATTGGTGCCCTGTATGTGTTTGGGCGGCTCGAGGGCAACTTCGTAGAGGAGCTGTAGTCAATGTCGGTGGCTGTGCAAGTTGAAGACGTTTCAAAGCGATTTAGGCTTTACAAAGAAAAGATGACCTCTCTAAAGGAGAGAGTGATTCACTTTGGCAAGGTCCCATTTGAAGAGTTTTGGGCGCTAAGGGATATCAACATTGAGGTCCAGGAGGGTGAGACTCTCGGACTAATCGGACATAATGGTTCTGGGAAGTCAACCCTTCTGAAGTGCATAGCTGGCATCTTGCTACCAAGTACTGGGGAAATAAAGGTGCGTGGCAGGGTAGCTGCGATGTTGGAGTTGGGGGCTGGATTTCACCCTGAGCTTTCAGGGCGAGATAACATTTACCTAAATGCTTCGCTGCTCGGGATGCCAAAAAAGGAAGTTGACCGTCGTTTTGATGACATTGTCGACTTTTCTGAACTTGGCGGATTCATCGAGAACCAAGTGAAGTTCTACTCATCTGGCATGTACACCAGACTTGGCTTTGCAGTTGCCGTTAATATGGATCCCGATGTCCTCCTGATTGACGAGGTGTTGGCGGTAGGGGACGAGAACTTCCAAAGGAAGTGTCTAGATAAGGTCAAGTCTTTTCAGAAAGAGGGACGTACGATAGTTTTTGTGTCTCACTCCGTCGACTTGGTCAGGGCAGTATGCGATCGGGCCTACGTGCTTGACCACTCAAAGGTCGTAGGAGGAGGTCCGACCGCTGAGGCGATCGGAATCCTGAGGGATTATCAGCTTAAGGGTTCAGGCCTGAACCACGATCCCAATTTAACTGAAGTGATCGACCTTACTACTGATGAAGCTGCTACCTCGGCACAAAGGCAGCAGAACCCACCAGCTTTGATAACTTCAATATCTTTGCGACTTCCAGATCCATCCAGAGATTATGCGGTACCAAATGATGTTATTTCCTTAGACTTGAGGTACGAATGCACTACTCTGCAAGAGGTACTTCTCGGGGTTGAGATTACTGATGTCCGTGGTGAACTAGTCTTTTCGGCGACCTCTGAAGATCTAGGCTTTGGGTCCTACTCCTTGTACGGCCAAGGTGAGTTTGTGGTAAAGATCGGTCCAATGCCCCTACTGGACGGAGTGTTCTCTTTGTCCGCATCGCTGTACCAAGTTCCAGGCGGAGCGCGAATTGACTGGCGTTCGATCGAGCAGGGCTTCAAAATAGTTAACCCGACGAAATGTACCGGAATGGTGACCCTTCCCGTCTCGATTCTTCAGGAGTCGGGTTCTTGATGCAACGTCTGTCGCCCGTTTAAGCTCTGGATGGCCGAATGGAACCTGCGGCAAGATCTTGTAGTGAGAATTTTGCTGAATCCAGTGGCAAGTGCTGTCTGATCTAAAGCTCCAGTGCGCTTTGGGAGGCTGCCTTCGAGGTGGAACTACGCTTTGCAGATCATGAGGTTTATGGCATATGAAACTATCGCCCAATCGAAGCGCTCTCGGGGTGGTTAACTCATTAGCCGTACGGAGCGATTCGTCTCGTCGGCTCAGAAGGACGTAGAACATTAGCACGATATGTTCTTAGACCTATTACGTGGTAGATGCCTGCCAGGACAACAGGGTTTCTCGAATCCGTGGGTAGAAGGGGTCCGAAGCCAACTTTCCACCCCATCTTTGGGCAAAAGCGGTCTCTTCTCCTACCCAATTGTTGAACCGATAGTGGTCGCGGTGTTCATTTCCGCGGGTTTTTCCTTCGTAATGGAACACTAGCGGACGAGTGTCGATGAGCACCTGGAGTCCTAGCTCTCCGACGCGAAGACAAAAGTCGACATCGTTGAACGCAACGGGGAATCTATCGTCGTCGTAACCCCCTACAGCATCGAACACCTCGGTTCTAAAAACCTGCAGGGCACCCGTAGCCGCTGACGCTCGATGGATACTATGGGTAATATTGTCGTATCCGGATTCGTCTCGCCCTTTTCCACTCAAGTAGTGTCCGGAGTAACGATTTATTCCTAGGCCAACGCCAACGTGTTGTATTGTGAGGTCGGCATAGAGCAGACGGGCTCCAACAACTCCTGTTTTTGGAAGTCTCGCCAACCCAACCAGTAGATCCAAAGAGTCCCTCGAGATCAGTTCTACGTCGTTGTTCATCGTTACCATATACTCACCCTCTACTAGCTTCCTCCCTTGATTGATAAGGCGCGAATAGTTGAAGCTGGGCTCATTAGATTCGATCACCTCTGCTTTGTATTGGCTTTTTTTTGAAAGGAGCAGATCGTATAGTTTTCGGATCTCGTAATCCGTAGAGGCGTCGTCGACGATGATGATTTGGAGGTTGGGATAACCGGTATTCGCCAAGGAATCTAATGCGTTGGCTAGTAGTCCAGAGCCGTTGTGGTTGGGAATTACCACGGAAATGAGCGGTTTGGAACTATTTTCGGAAACCACTTTGAATTGGCGAGGTTCAGCACATTCATCGACGGAGAGATTTAGGCCAAGTCTTGAAATATAGCCACTTAGAAGCTCAAGCATCGGATTCTGCGTCGCTACCTGGTCCTCGGAAGGACTAGTCAAAAAGCGAGATTGAGTGGTCTCTAGAGCAGAGTTAATGCTTAGCGCCGACTCTATATAGCAGAGGTGAGCAAAGTGCTTGGGTTCCGAAAGAGAAGTGTCGGCTGAGAGTATCAAGGCGATTGACCAGCACAAATCCCCATAGGTTTGAACTGCGCTTATTGATTGGATGATGGGAGGCTGTCCCTTCGACGTTAGTGGACCCAGATTGCTTCGTCTGAGGCCGAGCATTCCTTTAGTGGCGTCTGTCTGGATCATGAGAATCCAGTCCCAGTTTCCATGCCAAAGGGGCGAATGAAGGCGATGATTTTGGTCCTCGGAAACGATGTCAGAATATAAAAAAGGCGCGGACTTATTTTCCGACTCGGCGACCTTGAGCCTAAAGAGGGCATCGACAGAGAGTCGATCACCGAGTCGAAGTGGAACGATTATTTCAGCGGTTGACACTGCTAGCGCTGTTAGAAAGCTCTTCGACGCTGAATTTGGATCTATAGGATAAGTTTTTAAGTCGATCCCAGATGGCAAACGGTCGAGTGAGGCTAATAAGGCATATTGGTCGGGAATAATTAGCTCTATCTTGTCATAACACTGCCCATAAACGGACCTAAGTGTCAATAGGATCTGCCTGTCAAGGGGGTCTGTATAAGGGTCATTTATTACCATGACCGAGATCATCTCCGCCATGGTCGTGTCTTCCTTGCAGATCTGCTGGAGCGAGGATAATTCCCTTGGAGACAAGTCTCCGACCGTAGTTACGTCCCTGAAGCGGATTCTTTCTGTGGTATCTTTTGTGGTGTCATTTTTCAAATGGTTGGCAGGTCCATTTAGAGAGTGTGTGACGTTATTGCCGCTCATCGTTGGCTGAACTGTCCGTTTCCTGACATTTAATGCGTCCCATCTGTAAAAAAAGGCTCTCCATCAGCCGAAGAGGAAGTTTATATACCTGTCAATTACAACGCTCCAAGTGAAGTTCTTTTCTACGTAGAGCTTGCCCTTCCGGCCAAGTTCGTCCCTTGTCGCCTGACCATTAAGAATGATTTCGAGGGCAATTTCGAATTCTGGGTAATTCTGAAATACCACACCGGCTTTGGATCGAACGACGTGTTCGGTGGTAGCTGCGCAGCGACCATTCACAAGAACTGGTATTCCAACGCTCCATGCTTCCATGAGGACCAAGGAAAACGATTCATAGTACGAAGGAGAGACTAGCAGGGAACAGTCTCTAAGCATGGCCCACTTTTCATCCTCAGAAACTTGACCGGTAATCTTGAGCCACGACTTTTCATCGGGCGCGACCGCCACCGGTCCAACCAAAGCTAAAGATACGCTATTTTTATGGCGATCTCGGTAGGCAGAAACGAAGTCCGCGAGCATTGTGGTGCCTTTTAGGGTATCTACCCTTCCCAATGCACATATGTAAGGCTCTTCTGGTGCCAATCCCAGGACTTCCTGACCTGTTAATTTCGAAGGTGGTGGCGCCGGATCAACTCCGAGTCCGAGAACTATCCGTCGAGCCTGCGATATTCGAAATACGGATTTAACTAGGTTTTCTTCAGCATAAGTATGGAAAACCATCCTGTTTGTTTTCTCGAAAATGTCCTTGAATATCGGTAAATACAGCGGGGCTTCATCATGTGCCGCAGGATGGAGGACCGTTCTCGAGGCTACCTTCGGCATGGCGTGGACGACTGGGTGATAAAGGTACGGATAGAAAGCGATGAAGTCGGCATCGGTTTCTGGAATCGCATCTATGAGCCCATGCGAAATTGGTCCTTGGAGGCGGATGTATTCGAGTGCTTCTTCTCGGGTTGCCGACTTGGCGAAAAACTCAATTTTTCTGGAGAAGGCCGCAAAGTTCCTCTAGCGCCCCTGATCGACTGCAAAGCGATTGACGCTCACGCCATTTTCGACCGACAGACCCTCATCGTATTTAGGTTCCCACTTTGCAATGTCTCCGGCTACGGTGGTCAGCGCTTCAACGGCAAAGCCACGCTTTACTAGACGCTCTGCGATCATTCTTGCAGCAAATTCGGCTCCGCCGGTAATGTCACTGCCGAAGCGTGGAGTTACAAAACTTATCTTTTGGCGATTTGCAATTTGATTGCTAGTTCCCTGTCCTTCAAGTTGTTGACTCATGGCCGTACACCGTCGGCCAGGCCGTAGCTGCTTAGTAGTTTCCTCAGATCGATCCTCGCATTTTCAATAGACAGCCTGGCTAGTCGATCTTTTGCTCGACGGCGCAGATCCTCAAGGAGCCGCTGATCTCTGAGAACAAGGTCAACCGCAGTCGCCACTTTGAGGGGATCTGAGCTTTCTACGAGCACTCCTGCATCCGCCAAGGTTTCCGGTACAGCGGAGGAAGCCAGCGCTAAGATCGGTAGCTGGTAGTGCATAGCTTCAAGGAGCGGAACACAAAAGCCCTCGTGTTCTGATAGTGACACAAATATGTCGGCAGTTTGATAGTAAATGGACAGCTCTTCTGAACTCACTCCTTTCGTCAGAAAAACGGCATCATTTAGACCTAGGTCATCGATCATCTCGGTTAGCGAATCAAAATACCTAGGAGTAGCTGGCTTGCCGACAAGGTAGAGCTCACAATTGGGATTGTACAACTTCTTGTAGGCAGCGAATGATCGAATGAGATTGTGCTGTGCTTTGCCAGGAGTAATGCGTCCGACAAAGAGCCACCTCTGCTTCCCCTCGTACAGAATTGTTGGGTCGATGGCCGCGTCTTCGAAGTTGTCCGGATTGAAAAGAATTGGCAGGACCCTTGTCGACGAGAATCCAAGCTCAATCAGTTCTGATTCATTGAAATGGGAATCAGCCAAGGCAAGTTGTGCGATTTCTGAGAGTCTTTCGAGCTGTATTCGGCCGATGTGTTGGCTAGCGCTGGTTCGATTATCCCATCCATCGAAGAAAGCTGACGGGGTAATGTTGTGATAGTCGATCCAGATTGTCTCTTTGCGCGACGATAGGAAGTCGGCGATGACAGAGGCTCCAGCGACGTGGTAAAGCAGGATGTCTCCGTCATTTCGCATCTTAGGATACTTAGAAAGTGGGTGAGCGATTCCCACATGATCATCCTTTTCCGAACTGACGAAGATTTCATTCTG
>JABEUM010000166.1 GCA_013044475.1 Acidimicrobiaceae bacterium
CGTTTTTGAGTTCAGGGAAGAGCATCGGAGTGCGGACACCTTGTGGGCAGATGCACGACACCGATATCCCAAGCGGTCGGTAGGTGATTGCCATCCACTCGGACAGGGCGACCGCAGCATGCTTTGTGACAGCATATGGAGCCGCCCCAAGGACGCTGAGTAGACCAGCCGCCGACGCAGTCTGGACTAGGTGCCCCCTTTTTCGTTCGGTCATCTTTGGGACTAGGAATCTAGCTGCGTAGACGTGGGCCATGACGTTCACATCCCACGAATCAAGCCAGTCTTCGTCGCATGCATCGACGCCTCCGGATCTCGAAATTCCAGCGTTTGAGAAGAAGATGTCAATCGGGCCGATTTCGTCTTCTATCTTCTGTAGTGCTGCCTTTATCTGAGGCTCGGAGCCAACGTTGACCTGGTGAGTCGACAGCTTGGAGCGGTATCGCTCTCTATTAGCGAAAGCGACTTGCAGCCCTTCTCCGTCGAAATCCATCATTGCCACATGAGCCGCTCCGCTACTAATCAGCTCATCGACCAGGGCGAGACCGATACCAGAAGCCGCCCCGGTTACTCCACAAATTCGACCAGTTGGATCCACGCCGCAAAGCCTAGCTTTGGGCGTGTGATATTGCTGGGCAGGCTGGCGAGTTCCAACGATAACCGAATTCGACCGAGAGAGTAGGACCATAACTCGAGAGTCTTTTGACTATGCAGTATTTCTAGGGTACCTCCCGGAGATTCGGCCTGGCACCGCTCAGCCAGTTCGAATCTCCCGAGAGACCGCTTGGCCTGGATTTCTCATTCGGTCGTCGGGCTGGTTCCTAGGCGTTGTTAGTGAAAGGGACCTTTTGTGTCCGGACTGATCCGCAAAGAACGAGCACCGCCAAGATGATAGGAATTGGCCAGGGAGCTACCTCGAAACCTTGGTCTGCTTGATCTCGTTCAACTCCGGGAAGTCGCTGATATTGCCGATAATTCTCTCGATTAATCCGACAGAGTATCCAGAATCGCCATTTGGCCTGGTCATGATTCGAGCAAAGGTGGCCGTGTCGTTTAGAAAGAAGGTTGGAACACCAAAGACTTGGTACTCTTCGACGGACTTCATATGTCCAGCTCTGTAGCTATCCTTCGGCCATCCCGAATCGATCTGCTCTTTTACCTTGGCTGTGTCGATCCCTTTTGTCTGGAGCACGCCGCTGAGAACCTCCCACTCGAGGAGGTTTTTCCCTAGGTCGTGACGTGCAGAAAAGAGGGCCAGGTGGGTGTCTAAGAATAGTTCTGGATATAGGTCCTTTACCACGAGCCCGGTTGAGACGGCGAGTAGATCATCGACGCGGTCTGGGTCGTCGAAGACGGACGGCTGACCTTCTTCAATGTGGGTCTGAGTAAGCGAGAACGGAATGAAATCTACATCCCACTTCGCACCAGCCTTGAGCGCAGCGACCAAGTGTTCGTGTGCGTTTCGTGCAAAGGGGCATTTATAGTCCCAGTTAACGCTGAAAGATATTGTCATGTGCTATACAACCAACCAATGCCTAGTAGTAATCCCCATTTTTTGACTGCGTGATCCAGGAATCTCTCATAAGTTATCCCCCGGGGAGGCGGGCAGCACTATTGGCCATCTCCGCCGGAGCAATTTGGATGGATGGCGTATGGCCAGATTGCCCAGTCCTCTGGTTCTGGGCGGTTGATTTTGAAAGTTAGCCGAGAGGGACTGTTCGGCGCAAAGCTCCGCCCGCGGGAAAATGCACAGTTCTGCCGGATATTCGAACTTGTGCTTACGATCAAGTAGGTGAGGTACTAAAAGTCCATTGCAGGGAGATTAGGAAAAGACGATTGACAACTCTTCGAAGGCTCTCCGTGGAAAAGCTAAGGAAAGAAGAGGTGGCTTGAATTGGATGAACAATGAATAAAAATGATTGCTCGATCAAGCTGTCAAAACTAACATAAGTTACTGTAAGATAAGTTAGCATGGTACTGTCTGCTAGGCCCTTGCTTGATATCCAGGCTGACCAGCGCCTCTATCTAAGGCGCCCAATACACGATCAAATTATTTGGCTCGTTCGGCGGAATAGTAACGTTCTCGTCTACGGTGATCGAGGAAGCGGCAAGACGACCCTTTTGCGAGCGATCACCTACGATCTGCGTAATGTGGGTGAAGATGCCTGCTTTATCGAGTCAAGACTGGCAGCGAACCCCTTGGACTTCCTGGACCTATTAATTACCCGGCTTAGCCCAACTCGGTCAGCAATTGAATACGGGGCTTATAGAGGCCAATACTTTGCGGAGCGATGGCCACCATCACAATGGCGGAACAATAGTGGGACGATGGAAATCTTAGAACGTTTTGAGATCCTCGGAGATATCCTTCGGGAAAGGGCGAGTAAGGGGCCGATAGTGCTCTGTGATGAAGTTGCTTCGTCAGATATCGCTCGAAATCTATTCGGTCGCTTCAGGGACAATTTGTGGGAGCTCGGTATTACCTGGCTTGTTGCTTCGTCGAAAGGTGAACTCGACGGCTTTATGACCCCGCCGGCAGATGTCTTCTTCGCCAAAATGGTTGAGCTGCCTCCATTAACTGCTGCGGAACAAGACGAACTCATCTCCTTGCGGATTGATAGCGTCCAGCGGCTTGTCTCGGTGGCCGAAATATCAGCGGCTGAATTTCCGAATCTCTTGGCTCCTATCGACGGTGTCTTTTCGCCATCGGACCCTGACCCGCCGGATACCATAACAAGCCCCTTTGCTGGTTCTGAAGGGTCCAACCCAAGGAGACTGATCTTGGCTGCAAACGAGTTGTTTATCCAGGGCGTAGATTCCGAAGCTCGCAGTAGCTCTTACGAAAGTCGAGAGCGGCTTATCTTGGAACTTGGAAGGCCAGCCGTGCAACTAGCGAGAGAACTCGAAGCTCTCGGTTCGGCAAGTGCTTCTGATACTGAGTTGCAACGACGGCTCGGGTGGTCAAGATCAAGAATAGTGCAGGTATTGAAGCGGCTCGAGGGGAAGGGGCTGGTCAAAA
>JABEUM010000167.1 GCA_013044475.1 Acidimicrobiaceae bacterium
CCAATAACCCTTGCCATCCGGAGTCGAGGCCATCCCGACGATCGGCTTGTTCAGCGTCATCGCACCGGTCGAACCGTAATACGCTGCGTCACCGAAGGAGAAGATTCCACCGTCGGAAGCCACCAGCCAGTACCCCAAGCCGTCTGGGGTGGAGACCGAAGCGACGATTGGCTTATTTAGCTTCGTCCCGACGAGGCTGCCATGGCTATGGACGTTGAAGGGGTAGATGGCTCCGTCGGACCCGACGATGTTGTAGCCGGAGACCCCCGAGAATGATGCCAAGGCGCTCTTCGGACTTGACGTAGTTTGAGTTCGGGCAGATGAATTTTGGTAAACTGACGGAGCGACCCAGATCAGGGCCAAAGCAATCGCCGTCGATATGAAGACGCGCTTCATACCAAGGCGCAGTAGGTCTCCACCTAAAGTTATGACATTCACTACAACCTACTCCCTAATGGTGGATACGCTAGGCCAGCGCCACCAGATCCATTAATCGGCAAACTTGAACGCTTGCTGAATACCGTAAACGAAAAGACTTAAGATTCTTGACGTTTGAGAAAAAATGAGAAAAGACTTTAATTCGAGCGACCGCTTCGAACGAGCTTATTCGCCACCCAAAATTGCGGAAAAGAGGCGTTCACATCTCACGGGACAAGAGTTGTCCTGAGGGCAAGAACCATTAAACCCCAGTACAATCAGTCGCTAAATGCGATACTCGTCCCAGTTAGAGTTTCGAAAAAGATTAAGCAGACCGAGGCCCTAGGCATCTGGGGTCATCCAATTAGCAGTTCTGCCACTCTGTAGGCGAGGTCCAAACTCTGGCGGGCATTTAGACGTGGGTCACAGATGGTGTTGTAGTTCGAATCGAGCTCGGTCAACAGAATCTCTTCGGATCCCCCAAGGCATTCGGTGACGTCATCTCCGGTGAGCTCGATGTGGACACCCCCGGCCCAAGTACCTATCGACTTATGAACTTCGAAGAATAGCTTTATCTCTTCTAGTACGTCTTCGAACCTGCGGGTTTTGTACCCCGTGTCCGACACGAAGGTATTGCCGTGCATCGGATCACATGACCAGATGACCGGATACCCCTCGTTTCTGACAGCCCGCACCAGTTCCGGCAGCGACTCTTCGATCTGTGATCTACCCATCCTGGAAATGAGGGTTAGCCGACCGGGCTGTTTTTTGGGGTCTAAGACGGCGCACAACTCGAGCAGCTCGTCGCTCGAGATCTTGGGGCTGACTTTACATCCGATCGGGTTTGAAACCCCAGAGGCGTAGCGGATATGTGCAGAATCTACCTGACGAGTCCTCTCTCCGATCCAGATCATGTGGGCAGACAGGTCGTAGTAGAGGTCCGTGTTGGCAACTTTATGGGTCAGCGCGGAGTCATAGTGTAAAAGGAGCGCCTCGTGACTCGTCCAGAAGTCAACCTGACCTAGGGCCGCTTCATCTGCGAGGTCGATTCCACAGGCCGCCATGAATTTAAGCGCACGGGTAATCTCCGAAGCTATCGTGTCATAGCGCTCGCCTTCTGAAGACGTGGCAACAAACTCCTGATTCCAGTTGTGGACCTGCGACAGGTCTGCGAAACCCCCACGAGTTAGCGACCTGAGAAGGTTGAGCGTCGATGCGGAAATGTTGTAAGCCTCGAGTAGGCGTGTGGGGTCCGGTCTCCTGGCCTCAATGTCAAATGCATCATCGTGGATTATGTGACCCCGAAACGACGGCAAATCGACGCCTTTGTACTTCTCCATCGGTGAAGATCTCGGCTTAGCATACTGTCCGGCGATCCTGCCGACCTTGACTACCGGGACACCAGATGAGTAGGTGAGAACTACGGCCATTTGCAATATGACCTTGAGCCTTCTCCTGACCGAGGCCGCAGAGTGGTCGTGGAAGGACTCGGCGCAGTCTCCGGCCTGCAATACGAATGCCTTACCCTTTGAGACTTGAGCTAGCGCATCTTTGAGGGCGGCGAGCTCGTTCGGATAGACCAGCGGCGGGAAGGTTGACAGCTCTTTGGTTGCTGTTTCTAGAGCGAGCGGATCTGGCCAATCGGGCTGCTGCTCTGCATGCCTTTCCATCCAGTCCCACGGCGTCCACGCCATTCGACGGCCTTTCTATTGTACCAAAGCTAATAAGGGAGAGATTCTTTCGATCAGATTTTCGGCGGAAGCTCTTTCAATAAACAGTAGTGGGAAGTGGGAAGAATCACCTTGTTTGTGCCTTGGGTGCAAATCTCAACTGGCATTTATGCCCGAACTGCCTTCACTGGGAGCTTAAATTGTCTTATGGCTAATTTTCGGTTTGGAGTCCAGCTTTCGGCGGCATCAAGCGCTAAAGAGTGGGTGTCAATTGCACAACGGATCGAGAGCCTGCACTACTCGTCCATTATGGTCCCCGATCACTTCGACTCTCAACTCTCACCTATTTCAGCACTCTCCTTTGCTGCAGCTGCAACCAAAAAGATCAGCGTAGGAACCCTTGTTGCATCGAACGACTACCGACATCCGGTTGTCTTAGCGCGAGAAGTGGCGACCTTGGCAGCATTAAGCGGTGGGAGAGTTGAGCTTGGGATAGGGGCCGGATGGTTAAAAGCCGACTATGACTCTTCAGGATTGATGCTCGATCCTCCGGGGATTAGAGTGGCACGCCTGAAGGAATCGGTGGAAATCATGAGATCAATGTTCTTAGGCGAAAGCATCGATTTTGACGGTCAATATTACAAAGTGCATGGGTCGACCGTCTATCCGGAGCTTCCAGAGGAGCACCGCCCGCGGCTGACAATCGGCGGAGGAGGGAAGAAAGTTCTTGATCTTGCGGCAAGGTATGCCGACGTCGTCGGGGTGAATCCCAACCTCTCCTTCGGTGCAGTGGGTGTCGAACTGTTAGTAGAAGCGGCGCCAGAGCGCTTTGACGAGAAGGTGACCCACGTCAGGGAGAGGCTCGACTACTATGGCCGCAGTGCTGAACTCCAATGCTTGAGTTTTGTATGCGAAGTTGTGAACGATCGAAAGTCGTGGATATCGGGTGCCGCAGCGGCTTTCTCTGTGGATGCCGCAGCGGTTTCGGGGCTTCCGATAGTGCTCGTAGGGAGTGTTGAGCAGTTGATAGATCAATTGGAAACATCGAGAGAGCGCTATGGGTTTTCATACTGGGTCATTCATCAAAAAGAGATCGAGTCATTCGCTCCAGTTGTAGAAGCTCTTTCCGGGCGGTAGGTGTGGCGAGAATTGGGATCTTTGGAGGAACCTTCGACCCGATACATTTCGGACACCTCGCAGCCGCAGTCAATGCTAGGCATGCGGCGGGTTTGGATCGGATCCTTTTGGTGGTGGCCAACGTACCTTGGCAGAAGGAAGGTACCCGGGAGCTGACTCCAGCCCGGACGAGATTTGAACTGGTTAGACAGGCCGTCGAAGGCATTGACGGACTCGAGGCCTCTGACGTCGAAATCAAAAGGGGAGGGCTCTCTTACACGATCGATACAGTGAGCGAGCTTCGGCGGGTTTTTCCTTCGGATCAATTCTTTTTAGTAGTCGGAGCGGACGCCGCAGCCGGGATACAGGAATGGGAGAGGACCGAGGAGTTGCCAGCGCTAGCGGAACTCGTCGTCGTCAATAGACCTGGGCATCCCCGACCAGAGAAGCTCGGTGGATGGGAGCGAGCCATCATGGCGGAAATTCCATCTCTCGACATATCCTCTACTGACCTTCGACAGCGGGCGAGGGACGACAGGCCACTTGAGTTTTTGATGCCAAGTGGGGCAATAGAATATATAAGAGGGAATCAGCTTTACCTGGACGAGCCGTAGGTGTATATTTTGGGTGTGGGTGATATGTCTCGTGGCTAAGGCTCTCTGTGGTGGCTGATTTGGCTCCGCAGCCGTGGATCTTGGTAGAGGACTCGCCCCTGGGAGGTTCCTCGAGGTGATGTATCGGGGCCGCCGTCGCTGGGGGATAGAGATTCCCCCAGGTGGAGACCTCGTCTTTCAACCTCTAGCTTCGACTCGCGGATCTGCTGGGCGTAGGTTCTGTTTTCCATCGCAAGCTGGTAGCATTGATTGTTCGATCTGGAAATGGAGTCTTCCAGTCGGCAGGTATCTAAGCCCGCCGCCCGAGAGGTTCGGTGTCACCGGCAACTGTTTTGTTGCTAGCGGCGAGGGTTGTTGGACGAAAGTTCGAACCGTTGTGCCGCCCCTTTTCATGCCGCCTTAGCAACGGTGGCTGGGTATGAAGATGCTGTGAAGCAACGGGTATAGCCACAGTTTTTGATATCAGACGTCGACCATGAGTGTTATTCCAGATGAGAGGAGTTAGAGGAAATTGGAGCTTCATTCGACCAAGAGGACCAAGAATTCCACGAAGGTGGTCTTCTTGAAGGCGGAGGTTAAGCCGACTTCTGGGGCTGTTGATTTTGAGCCGATAGCATTGGCCAAGCTTGCTGCTGACGCTGCAAGCTCGAAGAAGGGTATCAACACTAAGGTACTTGACGTCTCTAAACTTCATGGTCTGGTCGATTACTTCGTGATAACTTCGGTCGGCAACTCTAGGCAGATCAGGGCAATCATCGACGAGATCGATGAAATGATTCGAATTGAACTCGGAACCAAACCGTTATTTCTCGAAGGCCTGGGTTCAAACGATTGGGTTCTGGTTGACTATGCAGGTGTTGTCATCCATATCTTCTCGGAGACAGCAAGGAGCTTTTACGACCTCGAGAGATTGTGGTCGGACGCCATAATGGTTTATGAGCCCGATTCTGAGATCGCTGCTGATTCTTTGATTGAGGAGTCGGATGAGGGGCTAATAGTTGGTAGCGCCATAATCTGATCTTTGTGCCGCTTTGCTTGGTAAAGGGCAACCAGCGGCTTGCATGCCGTATTCGGTCATCTCGGATTCGGATTCGGATTCAGATTCAGATTGACAAAGCACTGATTTGCAAAGAGACCCTCCGATGTGAGCGCTGATCCGTGTCAATTTTCCGAAGACAGGGCCACCGGATCTACCGATGATCGTCCAGAGCCAAAAGGACCACCCGGTATTCTGATGCCTAAGAGAGTGACTTTCGGATCGTCTTCGTCAGCTGACGAGAAAGGGAAGTTCCCTCCTTTTGACTTGCCGCAAAACAGACTTCGCTAGCTTGCCCTAGTCGCGAGGGCGATGCAGGGAACCCAGGTAGAAGAGACGGCTGAAGCTGTCAGCCCTTTCGGAGCGTCTGATGACACTGGGGGCAGAGGCATGGTTCTCGGCTTGAGCGGCCAATTCATTGTATTGACGGCACAGGATTACGCAGCCAACCAGCACGTTGACCCGTTCATTTCCCCCTACTTGCAGGAGTTAGTTCGACGGCTACATCAACCCAAGCTGAGAGAGCAGCTTACCTCGTGGCCAAGAATGTGGGACTTTCTGGCACGGAGGGAGACACTATTGGTTTTAGCCTGGGTATGTTTTCAGTTTTGAATGGCTTGGCTTAGAAAAGGTGAACTTCAGTGCGTATAGCGACCCTAAGAGTTGACGGGACTACTAAAGCCGCCGTGAGGGACGGAGATAAGTACCGTCTTTTAGACTTTGAAGACGTAGGGGCGTTGATCAAGGCCGACGTTGACTGGTCGAGGCTAGAAGGATCCAGAGAGATTGAACTCAATCAGGCGGATTATGCGCCGACAATCTTGGAACCTAGGAAGATCTTCTGCCTGGGGCTTAACTATCGGGAGCACATCGCTGAGATGGGCAGAGCAGATGCCGGATATCCGACCTTATTCTGTAAGTTTGCCCAGACTTTGATGGGTGCAAACGATGACCTAGTTCTTCCAGCTATTTCTCAGGCCGTGGACTGGGAAGCGGAACTGGGTGTCGTAATCAAGGATGAGGCCCGGAATGTGAGCGCAAGCGAGGCTAACGATCATATCGCTGGGTTCGTTGTCGTCAACGACGTCTCAATGCGTGATTTCCAGAATAGGACGACGCAGTTTATGCAGGGGAAGATATTCGAAGGGACTACGCCTGTTGGACCTGAGCTAGTTACCCCCGATGAGGTTGATTTTGCACGTGATCTTCGGATAACGACGACGATCGACGGAGAGGTGATGCAGGACTCGAGGACTTCGAGGTTGATCTTTTCAATCCCAGAGGTGATCTCCTACATCTCCTCGATCATCACACTTTCGCCAGGCGACCTAATATCGACCGGTACACCCTCCGGTGTTGGCGCTGGCAGAGTACCTAAGGTCTTTCTGAAGAGTGGTCAAAGGCTCGTGACCACGGTTGAAGGCGTTGGAGAGCTTGTGAATTTAGTCCGCTAACTTAGTTGACACGACGAATTGGGGCTAGGCGATACTGCTTCACTGGTGCCAACCTCAGGGGCGATCTAGTGAGCATTCGCTCCGACCCATAGGTGGTCGGGTAGGGTTAGTTTTTTTCTGATACCGAGCGAACTCGGGCTAATGGCAAAAAGGAGTCACTCTCATCCTCCTGGAGCCAGAGAGTTCTCCTTGCTCCCCGACAAGCCGAGATGAGTAGGGCTTCAATAGTATTTTCATCCGTGGTTACAAGGACCAGATGGCCCTCCATGTGACGAATCTTTGTTATCTGGTCTGTGGTCATTTTTTCCATCCTCCTTGAGATCAATTCGACATCGCCTTAGAAATACTTGAGCTAAATTGTCGAGGCCACAAAGTAGGTCCACTGCCAGCGTTTACATGGAGGAACCCCAGGTATTCCAGAGTGCCTGCCCATTTTGCAATTCTTCAGTAGAGGGCTCCCAAAGCTATTGATTAACGTCCGTGTAATCTTTCTGTATCAATGCGGAAACGGGCGCAATCTAGGTTGGCCACAAGTCAAGATTTGGGCACGGTGCCCAGATGCGGAAGGAGTCGCACCAGTCCTTTTTATGAGGTGAGGTAGCGGGTTTGACCGCTGTCTTTTGCTAAAGGTGTCAGATGTGAAATCGGTTAATTTCGCCGAGTTGATCGGCCCACTTGACGGCCAATCGAAAGGTGGGTCTGGGTCTATCCGGCTTCCGACCGTTTTGCAATTTCAAGTGACACCCGCATTTTACTGCTAGCCTCTTATGATTTCAGAATTTTAATGGGCAGAGCTGAGCATGGATTCAGACGCTAACCGGAGGTTGGGTTTATGAAAGTAGTGGTAGCCGTGATCAAGCCCTTCAAGCTTGACGATGTTAGGGAGGGATTGGCCAAGCTGGACGTCAACGGAATGACCGTGACGGAGGTTCAGGGTTTCGGGCGTCAATCCGGGCACACTGAGGTATACCGCGGGGCCGAGTATCAAGTCAACTTCGTCCCTAAGGTGAAGATTGAGGTAGTTGTCGACGACGGTGAAGTGGATCGGGTCATAGACGCTATCGTCGAGATCTCGCGGACCGGCAAAATTGGCGATGGCAAGGTTTGGGTGCACTCGGTAGAAGAGCTAATTAGGGTTCGAACCGGTGAAAGAGGGACCGACGCCCTCTAGTTGGAACAAGTGATATTGAAATCGCAGGTACCCACTAAGTCGGGCCCAGTGCGAGCGATCGTAAAGTCGGGAGAGGAAAGGTGACCTTGGCTCTGTCCCTGGTAGAGGAGCGCGATGCGTTGCTTTCGCGCTCTGACCTTGCTGGACGGCAGTGGACTAGAGCCTTTAGCGAGGTCGCAGATGCTTGGTTGAAGAGTGTCTTTCCTAAGAGGCCCAAGGTTGCTTTGGTCGCGCTGGGATCCCACGGTCGCCGGGAGTTATGTCCGTATTCGGACTTAGATCTGATGTTTGTCCATCGTGGCCTCCGGAGCGTCGATGATGTTGCGTCGGAGCTTTGGTATCCGATATGGGATACGGGCTTCGGGCTCGACCATAGCGTGAAGACCATAAAGGAGGCCCTCGATGTGGCGAGGGGGGACATCAGAGCCATGCTCGGCCTAGTGGACCTTCGCTTTATCTGTGGGGATCAGGAGCTGGCCAATGAACTAGCTTCCCGAAGTATGGGCCTCTGGCAGCGTGAGCACCCCAAGTATTTAAGGGATATTGCAAATTCAATGCGAGCTCGGCACGAGTCTTCGGGAGATATGGCTTTTCTTTTAGAGCCTGATCTGAAAGAGGCGCGGGGAGGCCTTAGGGATTTTGCGATCTACTCGGCGCTGATGAAGGCCAAGCGACCCTTCTCGGACGACCTTGATAGGCACCTTCTCGAAGGTAATGAGCTCATGCTGGCCGCCAGAGTCGAACTTCACCGCCGGAGTCGAAAAGGTGAGGATCGGCTACTACTTCAGGAGCAGGACCAGGTTGCAGCGGCAATCGGACTTACCGATGCCGACGACCTGATGGGAAAGATTTCGGAAGCCGCCCGATCGATCTCCTATGCAGTTAATAGGCTTGCCCGACTTGATTCGAGTGCCAATGCCAGGACCCTATCAGGGGCGCTTAAGACAAACCCGGCGGTCAAATACCGATCTGTTCAGGGTGAACTGGAGATCGAACTACCCCAGGGTGTGGCCCTTGGAGTGGTTCAGATCCTGGAGATAGCTTCGGTATCTGCTCATGGCCAGATACCGATACAGATACCTTCGCTGATAGGTATGAGAGCATCGCTCGACTACGACGGGGATAAATGGCCAGCTGGAGCATTGAGCCAACTGGTCTCGCTTCTCGGCACCGCCAGGTCCGCGATCGAGGCTATTGAGTCGTTGGAGTTCGTGCGGATATTCACCGCGCTCTTACCGGAGTGGGATTTAGTTCGGTCAAAGCCCCAGCGCAATGCTTATCATCGCTTTACCGTCGATAGGCACCTTTTAGAGGCCGCAGCGAATGCCGCCCGCTTTCGGCGTGAAGTCCATAGGCCAGACCTCTTATTGCTCGGCGCACTTTTCCACGACATTGGAAAAGGGGTAGCCAGTGAGGATCACGCCGAGGCCGGGGTGGAATTGATGGATTCCATTGCCGCGAGGATAGGGCTCCACAGCCACGACGTGAACGTTATCAAGAAGCTCATCGAACATCACCTGCTATTAGCGGACATGGCGATGAAGAGGGATGTCACCGATCCGGTGACTATTGAAAAGGTTGCCGATGCCTTGGGGGATCTCGAGACCTTGGAACTCTTAGAGAAACTAACGGAGGCTGACTCGCTGGCTACGGGTTCTGCCGCTTGGAGCCACTGGAAGAAGTCGTTAATTTCCGATTTAGTCGCTGGGGTAAGGGCGAAGATGCTCGGTGGAATCCCGAATGGTGCGAACGGCAAATACAGTACTGAGCTTCTTGATGAGTTGGCCGACTCGTGTGGTAAAGACTGTGCAATCAGCGTCCATCCGGATGGTCTTTTCGTCGCCGCACCAGATAGGCCGGGTCTCTTTTCGGCGGTGACCGGCGCCTTGGCGCTAGTCGGTTTCTCGGTCGTTGGTGCCGAGGTTTTTGCCCATAGCGGAGTGGCTATTGAGGTTTTTCAGACCATGAGCGAGTGGGAAAGTGAATTCAACTGGGAGAAGTTCAAAAAGGAGTTGCCCAAGGCCCTTGCCAAGCCTGAGGACGTAGAAAAAAAGTTGCTCGAGAAACGGAAGCACTACCGCAAGAGACAACTAATCGCCGAAGGATTGCAGCTAGATCCGAGGGTCCTCATAGATCGGGAGGCTTCGGCGTCTGCCACCGTGGTCGAGGTTTGGGGTCCGGATCGAATTGGTCTCTTGCACGAGCTGACCAGGGCAATCGCCGTATCGGGGCTAAACATCACGAGGGCAAAGGTGCTGACTCTGGGGGATGATGTAATAGACACCTTTTATCTAGTTGACGGCGACGGTAATCCGATTGAAGCGGACGAAACCATCTCTGAACTGCGTCAAAGACTTATGGAAATCGTCTCAAATCCCCCCGGCTAGTGGTTAGAGGGGATCCCGATCCTATCGGATGTCTCCGAGGTGCTTTTGGAATCATCTGGCTGCGGGAGCCTGGTTCACCGATTTAATTCAGCGGAGGCGCAACCCTTCTCGGTAGGGGCGGACGCTAACTGCTAAGACGAATCATGGCCTCAAATAGAACACCAAGAGCGTAGGTTTATCCCCAAACACTCAAGAACAGTCGCTGCCTGGTCTTACACTCTCTGTTCCGATGATCGCAAGGGAAGCTCTGAAATAGAAAACGTGCAATCTGTAGGTGTGCGAATGATACCTGAAGGTCAACCACATCTCCCAAGTTCATCGGTTAGTCGTTTTGACCTATGACACTTTCCGATGGTTTTTTAGCAATCCGAGAAGCAGGATTTGTGGAGATTTGGATTGAACTTTTTAGGGCTGGTGGCGTGTAGTGGGTCAACTTTGAACTTGCGTCCACTTGATTCAGCTATTTTTCGGGGTAATCCTGCAATTCAGGAGTTGCCTCCTCTTTATCGGTAGCGTCCGGGGGCACCCCTTGGCGGAGTAGTTCAATAATTGACGAACGTTTTTCCTCTTTAACTTCGAATCCGGAGAAGTTCTCCTGGATGATCGCGAGCAGGTGATCGAAGTAAGGTTCGGTATTGGCGTCAACTCGCAGTTCTTTGCCAACCAGCTGCAAGACGCCGTGCGGGATGAAGACGCTATCAGTGTTTGTAGCCGAGATCGACCACTCGTTCACTCCTTCTACCTCGAAAAGAGAGTTCAATTTCGCTGGAACGTCGGAGGGGTCAGAGAAGAAGAGCGATGCTTGACAGGCGACCAAGGGATCTCCACCGAGGCTTGTAATTTCCGCTAACGGGCGGATCACATGGAACCATAGCAAAAGGTCGTCGACGGTCAGTCCTCGAGCAGTTAGTGGCAGCAGATACTCGATGTCTAGCTTCCTCAAGATTGAGACGCTGCCTAAGACGATCGGATCGCCCTCGAAGTCAGCGATTCGACACAGTATCGTCTGGCCAATCTCGTAGTCGCCGTTGCATCTGAGTGCAGATACCATTTCATTGGTTCTGATATCACGTAGAGTGAGTGACTGCGAAGTCGAAGCCACTATTTCGTAGATCGATCGACGGGTCAGAGCTATTTTTTCAAGGGCCGTTAGCTGATGGGGAGGAATCAGACCCCTTCGATTTGTGAGGTAGCTCTTGAGCGATCCACCCTCGTGGATCGCTAGATCCATTGAAAAGGGCCAAAATGCCTCAATTCCTGGCGATTCCTCCATATAGACGGCGCTGCCTATGATCTCGTTGAGGGCAGAGCCGTTACCGGGGAATGAGGCGAACCTCGTCATGACCGATTCGAACCATTGTCTCCACGGATCAAGCGGTAGCTTCGGAGAGACTAAACAGCATCGCTTATATTTCTTACCCGAGCCGCACGGGCAAGGCTCGTTTCTTGCAAGACCACTGTACTCCTCAACCAGTGCCTCAAGGATCCCCCTGTCATCATCCATTTCTCCACTTGTGCTGTGATTTAGATTTGAAAGGGCCCCTTGCAGGTCACCCCGATCTTCGAGTAGCTGACTTAGTAGGCGCCTCGCCCAGGGGTGCTCTGAATCCTCCTTTATCGCTAATCGCAGATAGGACTCGGCAGTATCGATATTCGAGGACGCGAGAAAGTATGCAAGGATAGTTAATGCGGTGGCTCTTCCTGGCCCCCGCACTTTCTCTAGGTAGAGGATAGCATCGGCTATGGATAACGTTGAAGTCAATGTGGGCTCCAACAGCCAGGCGGCAAATGCGGGAAGGACGTTACCGTGATCAAGAGAGTCGGCTAGGCGAGAAATGGTAGCAGTGTCGATGGTGTCGAGACTCGAGTTTTCCCAGATGCTCAGCGCGTCCGCAAGGGCCAACAAGCAGCAATTATCCAAGGAGAACCTGTGTCTCCAAGTAAAAAATAAGCGATCGATCTCTTCCTCTTCTTGGTCAGAAGAGACCCATGCCTCGTCTTTTGGCCCGATCTCCCCGTCCAAAATTTCGAGTCCGTTCATGTCTAGGAGGTCGGCTAGTGGAGGTAGCGGGAGATCAAATGCATGTGGAGAATTGCAACTGGCGTCGAGTTCAATGTCGATCGAGCTGACCCCCACCCCAGGCTCGTAAAGATAGTCAAATGCATCTCTCAACGCTGAAGACGCAGTGGCTGGATCGGAAAGAGATGCCCCTCGGACGATCGAGATTGTCTCGTCTTGCAGGTAAAAATGGATCAGCTCTCCTGGCTCTAGTCCATCGAAGTATCGCTCGGGAAACTTAGCATAGCCGTTAGGAAATATCTTGTCTGGATCGTAGGGCCCACCAAATCCCACTTCTATCAGTTCGTGGTCAATTGAGTATCGGTTTCCGTTGCTAATCCACAGAAGTTCGAGATCGGGAAACCGATCAATTAGCTTTAGCTCGCACTCCTTTACGCTTAGCCTGTGGCCGACATGGATTTGATTAACGAGAAATGGAAGGAGTGCAATGTTGCCGGCTTCCGATTCCCACGCCAGGTCGGCATCTTCGAGGTAGTCGAGGATCTCTTCCCCAAGGCCTTTGTCGTCGATGAGACCAAGATCAAGAAGATGATCCTTAAGCTCGAAACGGTTAGCGGGGCCGTTGGACAACCTCGCGATGAGGGCCTCCCGCACGATAGTTCTGTCCATGCTCTTTTCGACCTCCGTGACTCGAATTGTAAGAATCCTGGCTATCCACATGAGTGAGTGGCTTAACACTATGCGGTCCTACCGATCGTAAAGCTGCTTCTAAAAACCTGCGCATAGTCCTTGGAATTATCCGCACACGGTTTGGTAAGTGTCTGCCGCCTCTTGTAACTCGTACCTCTTGGCGCTCAGTTGCGCCGGAGAACGAACTAGCAAGACACGTCGTACTTCCCCATAAAGGGTTGCAACAGTTGTCGGAAAAATGTGCTATAACAAGGTAAAATGAATTTGCGTGAGTGGGCACTGTACCAGGGCGTGCATCCACAAATGGCTTATACGGCATCGATTTGAAAAGATGCCCGCCCCAGCACGCAAGGTCGGCAAGCTCATTCTGGTCGGAGACCTAGAATCATCCCATCCCGAGAGGGGAACCGCCGTTATCTATGCCCGAGTATCCTCGCCGGATCAAAAGTCAGACCTAGACCGACAGGTGGCGCGGGTGCTGACTTGAGCGACCGAGCATGGATATGCGGTAGATCGCGTGGTTACCGAAGTAGGGTCGGCCCTCGATGGACCCAGGCACACGATTCTGTCGCTCTTGAGTGATCCCAAAACGGAGACTATCCTGGTTGAACAGCGAGACCGTTTTCGCCAGTTTGGAGCAGAGTATATCGAAGCCGCACTTTAGGTCCAATCAAGAAAACTGGGCGTTGTAGATTCTGCCGAGGTTGACGATGACCTAGTGCCAGCGATGTCGCAGAACTACTCCCATCGTTGTGTACCCGCCTCTAGGGCCTACTTCCTGGTGGTAATAGCCTGGAAGACTCTACCCCTGAGGGGTCCCCGAAAGTTGATCCCGTGGAGAATGTCTGCGGTGGAATAGGTGGGAGTGAACTATGGCTGTGGTGGTTTCGAACCCGCCACGATGGGAGTTAGGCCGAACTTGAAGTTGGTGAAGCATGAGTTCACGAAGTTTTCTGCCTCTCCGCCAATAGAGGCCACCGAGATTCTTGTCGTGTGGCTCGGCTTAACGCCTGGTAACTGGACGTTCACAGCGTACATCTGACAACCGGTCGAGTTCCCGTACTGCTGGTCCTTGTTAACTGTGTAAGAAATTCCGAAAGAAGCTGCTCCATTTGGAGCTAAGACAACCTTCTTGGGTGAAACGGTCGCGTAAGACTGTGACTGCGAGAAGTGGACAAATGTGATGGGCTTGGCACTGGTGCCCTTAGTCAGCGCGGTAACGGTTGCGAACCCGTCGAGTGAGCACGAGGCTGTTCCTTTGTTGGTAACAGCGATCGCAAAACCTGCACTGCTCATACCAGGGTACTCCGTGGTACCCAACTTCACAGATAGCGCACCCGCGGAGCATGTATGAAGAAAGGTGCCACGAACGTCGCTCGAGGAAGTCGCTCCGGGAGTGCGACTCATCGGTACGATCACCAGAACAGCAACGGCAGCTAGACCAGTAACGACAACCAATGCTGAAAGAGTTCCTGTCAAACGGTTCATGAATAGCTCCAAAAGGACTCCCTGGGTTTTATGCTATTTGGGTACCGGTGATGACTGTCCACTGCGCAGTTCGGCTGCTAACAAAGCTCAGTGATGCTATTGATGC
>JABEUM010000168.1 GCA_013044475.1 Acidimicrobiaceae bacterium
TATTGCCGTTTGTAATAGCGTCGACCTGGCGGTGAGAAACCAATCCAATAGCGAAGCGAATCTGCGCCCGTCTCTTTTGTGTTCGACTAGTTCGTTTTGTGCATCAGGGTTTTGAAGGAACTGCGAAAGTAGCTTTGAGAACTCGTCTGCATCCCTGATTGCAACCTCTGCAACTTCATCGAAGACCGCCAGATGAATAAGCTGGTCTTCAATTGTCCAGGAGACAGCTGGGGTTGGCCTCTGCCATTCGGCACTATCAAGAGATTCCAGAATAGCCACGAGATCCTGGGTCTCGTTCTTCAGGTCCTCGACTAGGTCTACGAGCACGTCTCTTCCCTCCGGCGATCTAGCTCTGAAAGGATACGGGGCCAGCGACCGTTAATAGCGCCTACAACGCTGGCACTACAGCTCTCAACTTATCACATATTAGGGACCCGATGACACCAGGTAAGAGTCGGGGTATCTTTGCCTCGGCGCCAATGTGAGGAGACAGAGTAGCACCAAGGTGATCTGGACGACGACCGCCGGAGCGAGATTTATCTGATCGAAAAGCAACCTTGCCGCTAAAGCTAAGTAGCTGATGGCCAGAGCGTAACTTGCAGTTGTCCTGAGGCTAGCGGTTCTGCCTCGAGCGCTAGCTTGTGATGGATTTTGTGGATAATCCGTCGTAGAGGTCTTATCCTCGCTGCGGATCTGGCGCCAATATAGCAGGCTCGACGTGGAAACTACTACTAGCCCGATAGCGTCGCCAAGGGCGCCAAGTCGGTCTGGTGTCACGAGGACCCAGCTTGCGGGACCGATAAAGACTAGCCAATTTCGCCTTTGCTCCTGCGAAGCAATAGCGGGTATCAGGAGCGGAAGGTAGCTCGCCCACATGATCGGGGTGATAATCAGGCTGGATACGACCGCTACCAGGAAGATACCCTGTTGCCTTCTCTTGGGTTCAGCAATCGTCAAGGCAAGGAAAAAGATCACCGTGGAACTGACTATTGCCAACATCATGGCTGGAGTCGCTCCCACGGCAAGTCGGTCTAGAAGTGCGGCAAGGGAGTACCCCTGACCTCCTTCGTGACGGGCTAGCTGGGTCAATAGGTGGTAGTAGCCCACCGCAGATAAGGGTCCCAATAAAAATCCCAAGCCCAAAACGCCGCCGGCCAGAGCGGAGGCGGCAGCAAAGGCTCGAAACCTCTTTGAGAAGACGAGGAAGAGGACGAGAGGGAAAAGGAAAAGCTTGGTCGAGACTGCGATCGCTACAAAGAGTCCGGATACGATCGGCTTATCTCGGAACTTCCAGGTGGCCGCGATTGCGAGGAAGAGGATTGGATTCAGGGTACCCATCTGAAAAGAGATTATCGAGACCGATGAAAGTACTAACGAGATGACAAGGAAGTTCGACTTCACGCCGATCAGCCTCAGTCCCGTCAGATATGCGACGATGCTGACAACTACGAATAGTTCCTCTGCAAGCCAGACCGGCAGGGCGGCGAAAGGCACGAAGAGCCAGGAGATCAGGTACGGATATACGAAGGAACTTCCAGAATAGACCGAGGCCGATCCGACAGTCGGGTAGGGGTTCCTTCCCGCCAGGTCCATCGATGCTGCATTGCGAAAGACTAAGAAGTCGGCCTGATTGTCCATATGAGCAAGGATCAGTGCCACGACGATGACAAAAAGGTAGGTGGCGTAGAGCCTGGCCCTATCTCGCCCTAATGGGATATTGAACAACCGAGGTTCCTTCGATAAGCCAAGCGACGACGCTAATAGCCAGCCATCGTGTTCCAACCGCCGATGTGGCTCGCAGACTTAGACTGCGTTTAGTCTAACGGCAACAAAAAGTCCAGAGGGCTAGTCATCGGCCACACGTCACTAGGGACCGATCCCAGACTAGCTTGGTCTTACGGCAGAGCAACTTTTCAAGCCATGCCTCATCGAGTCAGCATGGCGAGGCGCTGACTAAGAGGCTGCATTGGACGACTGCCTATCGGAGAGGTTCGAAATCGAGAACTCCAACTGATCAGGAGCAGAAGTTCCTAGGAACACTTTGCTAGCGGAGTCGCCTCTTTGTGACTGGCCTCTGGTCCAAGATAGCTGGTGGCAAATTTTCCAGTTGGCCAGAGGAGATCCTGTTGTCAGTGGCCAGCTGGATGGGGGGCTTACTAGATGGTTTCTGGCTCCATTTTGATCGCTCCACATGGACACTCTGCGACGCAGATGCCGCATCCTTTGCAGTAGTCATAGTCGAACTGATATCGTTGGCCAGGTCCGAGCTTGATCACTGCATTGTCCGGACACACTCCATAGCAGTTATCACATTCGAAGCAGTTACCGCACGACAGGCACCTTCTGGCCTCGAAAAGGGCGTTGTCCTCATCGAGACCCAATACGACTTCATCAAAACTGGATTGCCGACGGACGATGTCAAGTTTTGGCCTGACGGTCTGTGGCGCATCGGTGTAATACCAGGTGTGCATCTTGTCGAAGGAAGCGATATCGTGCTTAGCCGGTTCCGCTAGTTCGTCGCCTCGTAGGAAAGCATCGATATATCGCGCTGCTCGCTTGCCATGGCCTATCGCCCTTGTCACTGTCCTCTCGCTCGGCACCATGTCTCCACCGGCGAACACGCCACTTTGGCCGGTCATCATATTCGGGCCGACCTGCACTACTCCGTCTTGCACTTCGATTGATCTAAGATTCTCGACTAGCGAGAGGTCGACCTCTTGTCCTAGTGCGAGGATCAGGGAGTCGGATTCAAGTTCTTCGAACTCTCCAGTCGGCTGCGGGAAGCCGGTCTCGTCCAGCTCCATCTTCTCAATCACCAGTTTTCCCGGTCCGGCGTGCTTGATCGTAGAGAGCCAACGCATCTGGATACCCTCTTCAAGTGCCTCTTCTACTTCAAAGTCGTGGGCTGGCATCTTGTCCCGAGTACGCCTATAGACGACAACCGCGTCGGTTGCCCCGAGGCGCTTGGCGGTTCTGGCGGCGTCCATCGCGGTATTGCCGCCACCGTAGATGACAACCTTGCGTCCGATCTTAGGAAGTTCTTCGCCTTCCATCGACCGCAGAAATGTCACAGCGTCGAGAATGTGGGTTGAGTCGCCGGCTGGAATGTAAGCACGCTTTCCAACCTCAGCGCCTATTGCCAAGAAGATAGCGTCAAACTCTTTGGACTCGACGACCGTCGATAGATCCTCAACCTTTTTGTCGTATCGGATCTGCACGCCCATCTCGATTATCCTTTGAACTTCGGCTTCGAGGATGTTACGGGGGAGTCGATAGGAGGGGATACCAAAGCGCATCATGCCCCCTGGCATCGGCCCCGCCTCATAGATGGTCACTTTGTGGCCTGCGAGGCGAAGGTGGTAGGCGGCGGAAAGCCCCGAGGGTCCAGCCCCGATGACGAGGACATTCTTGTTTGTCTCGGTGGCTAATTGTCGTGGTTTCCAACCCTTTTCTAGGGCAATGTCGCCAAGAAATCTTTCGACAGAATTGATTCCGACTGCGACATCGAGTTGTGCCCGGTTGCAAGCGGTCTCGCAGGTGTGGTAGCAGACCCTCCCCATAACGGCGGGCATCGGGTTGTCGGCCATTAGGACCTGCCAGGCCTCTTCGTAGTTTCCCTCTTCGGCGTGGTAGAGCCAGCCTTGGATATTTTCTCCGGCAGGGCACTCCTGGTTGCACGGCGGAAGCCGGTCAAGGTAGACCGGTCTTTCGACCCTCCAGCTTCCGGTCTTGTTTGAACGGCTGGTGCCGACCTCAAGGGTTATTGCATAAGGCTTGTCCATCTTTTTCGTTACCTCGTCTGGAGTGTTTCTTGGCCGGCTGGTGTGATTTCGCGTGTGTTTGCGGATTGGGTATCTAGGAGGTCAAATCGTCGGATATTCTTGTCGGCAATTGCCTGAAGCTGAGCAATCACCTCGGTATCGGGCTTAGGCCGGAAGAGGTGCTGATAGCGCCTTTGTGGACGCAAGTACTCTTCGACTGGAACCTGGGAACGGATCTTTGACGATCCAGTAACCTCGCCATATTCGGCCTCAAAGACTGGGAAGAGCCCGGACTCCTTTGCGAGTCTCGAGAGCCTGATGGTATCTGACGGCGCAGATCCCCAACCAAGCGGACACGGGACTAGCACGTGAAGATACCGAGCGCCCCGGAAGGACATCGCCTTTTCGACCTTGTACTCGAGGTCGTGTAGTTCGGCAACCGTCGCAGTCGCTACATAGGGTATCTCGTGGGCCATCGCTATTAGGGGCAGATTCTTGCCTTTTCCGAAATCTGCGCCTGGGTGCGCCCCGACCGCTTCGGTGGTGGAGGTCTTGGCAGCGGGCGGTGTCGCTCCCGAGCGCTGTACTCCAGTGTTCATATAGGCTTCGTTGTCGTAACAGATGAAAAGTACGTCGTCATTTCTCTCGAACATTCCAGAGAGTACCCCGAAGCCAATATCGACGGTTCCCCCGTCGCCCGCTTGGGCTACGACGCGCACATCCTCACGCCCTTTTGCCTTCATGGCAGCGGCAATTCCCGTTCCAACCGCCGCCGCATTTCCGAAGAGTGAGTGAATCCAGGGTATCTGCCACGAAGTCTCCGGGAAAGGAGTGGTAAACACCTCGAGACAGCCGGTGGCATTGGCTGCAATGACCTTTCCCTCGGTGGCCCTCATTGCTGCGTCTATGGCATAGCGTGCGCCGAGTGCTTCACCGCACCCTTGGCATGCTCTGTGGCCGAGGGTCAGAGAGTTCGTACGCTTCATGTCCGCCTGGACCGTGCGGTCCTGCGCTTCTAGCAGCCTGTTTCCTACGACGAAGCTTCCGGTCTGGTAGAACTTGACTGGTTGGTAGCCCACGGGGATCCCTTTCAGTTAGCCTTGGCGCTATGGCCAAGGTCGTGGACGATGTGTTCTGCTGCGGGTCCGGGGCGAACCGAGGTTTGCATGCGGTGCATCTCCCGTTCTATGACATCGTGATTGAGGTCTAAGAAGGTCAGCTCGTCGATCTTGTCTTCGTCGGCCAGCTTGAAGAAGTCCACCAAGGAAGAGCGCAGGATTGACCTCCCGCCAAGTCCGGCGACTACCGAATAGCGCTTAATCGAGGCGTTTCCTAGAGCCGCAGTGATGTTGGCACTTAGTATGCCGCCAAGGCCAACTGAGAACGCCTTTTCGATCACTACAACTCGCTCGGCACCCGAAAGAGCGGCCCTTACTGCGTCTAACGGGAAGGGTCGGAAGGTGGTTATCCCAAGGACTCCGATTGAAAGGCCCGAGTCTCGAAGCTCGTCGACGGCGTCTTTGATCGTTCCTAGGATCGAACCCATAGCTACAACGACAGTCTCGGCACCTTCAAGGTGGTAGTTGCTGACCAGTCCACCCGCATAGCGAGAGAAGATGGATTCGAATTCGCTAGCTATTTCTGGTATGCGTGCTAGTGCGAGCAGCTGCTTCGCATGGGCTAAGTATCTCACTTCGCTGAAGGCCTCTGGTCCAACCATCGAGCCTATTGAGACCGGGTCGCTGGGATCGAGGATCTGTTTGGGTTCGAAGTGGGGGAGGAAGCGATCCACCTGCTCTTGTTCGGGGATGTCGATCCGCTCTACTGCGTGTGTCAGGATGAAACCATCCATGTTGACCATGACCGGAAGTGATATCTCTTCTGCGAGCCTGAAGGCTTGGATATGGAGGTCGACGGCGTCTTGGTTAGTCTCTGCGTAGAGCTGTATCCAGCCCGAATCCCTTACCGCCATCGAGTCAGTATGGTCATTCCAGATATTTATTGGGGCGCCTATCGCCCTGTTCGCCAGGGTCATCACAATAGGCAGGCCGAGCCCTGCTGCGTTATATACGGCTTCGATCATGAAGAGCAGCCCTTGGCTCGCGGTGGCGGTGTACGAGCGAGCACCCGCCGCTGAAGCCCCGATCGCCACCGACATCGCAGCAAACTCCGATTCCACGTTGACAAATTCGCAAGGGGTAAGCTCTCCGCCCTTGACCATCACCGAAAGATTTTCGACGATGTGCGTTTGGGGTGATATTGGATACGCGCAGATTACCTCTGGCCTGCACAGGGCGGTAGCTTTGGCTACGGCAAGTGACCCTTCGATCTGTTGAAGCATTTGAAATTCCTTCGTTTCTCAGTTTCGGAAGTTGGATAGTTATTTGGGAGCAGCGAGCGAAGAGTTAATTGTGGCTAGCTCTTTTTCTACGAATTCGAAGGCTTGACTGGCGGCTAAAACGTTGCCGTCGGCAATTGATCCAGAGAATCGGTGCCTGATTGCGGTCTCGACCGATTTCAGCGAGACTCTCATCGTTATGGCCGCGAAAGCACCGAGCAAAGCAGCATTGGGAACCGGCCTTCCGAATGCGGCCAAGGCCAAATCTGTCGCCGGAACCGTCAAGAGTCGCTCGGCTTTAAACTGCGAAGCGTATTCACCTAGAACGAGTTCAGCAAAGCTTCGCGAAGTATTGATGAGGATGTAAGCGTCCGGAGTCACGCCGCTAAAGAGGTCAACTTGATGAAGAAGGGTCGGATCCTGAATGATGAGCGCATCTGGGTCAGCGATCGGCTCTCTACTTCGTATCTCTTTGTCGTCTACCCGACAGAAAGCAACGACCGGAGCCCCCATCCGCTCTGAACCAAAGCTCGGGAAGGCCTGAGCGTACTTATTTTCATAAAATGCTGCGACAGAGAGCATTTCGGCTGCGGTGACTACACCTTGGCCGCCCCTACCATGAATACGTATTTGAAACATCCCCGTCTTCCGTTAGTTTTGACACGGGCGCAACTGACTAGCTAGCCCCCTGTCGCTTTTTAAGCGTCCAATTAGGATAAAAATCCTCGCCCTTTCTTGTAGATAATAATTGTTCGGAGTTAGCGGTTTGCCAAACTGAATTGTCATACATGTATACGCAATTAATAACTGTCGCTTAGCCTCCCAGTTTTTCAAGGGAGCCTCGACCTGCGCCACTAGCTGTCCAGCAAAACGGATTAACTACTTCTTCCACAGTCTCCAATCTTGTCACCAAACAGCAACAGGGCGAAATCGCTCTTGCGACTTCTCGACTGATAATTTATATACCACTACTGCATAAAAACGTGAAATGTAGAAAAACCCTTCTGAAGTGCTCTATCTGGAGACTATCGCCGTGATGAAGCAAGGGCAACCACAGATCTGGTTGGAGTCGCTGAAAATGCCGCAATTCCTAACGACCCACTAACGAGGAAAGAGCCAGATTCGCCGCCGAGCCGACGACGGCTAGCTGGGTGTCTCGAAGGGTTAGCCAAGACAGAGAATAGATCGCAGAAATGGGCTTTGAGACAGAAACAGTGTAGCCCTACTAGTTCACTAAAACTGTTTCAGGCGCAGCTCAGTTGGCCGACCATAACGGCGGTTTGAGACGGCGTATATTGCGGGATGTTAACTGTCGAGAATGTTGGATTCCAAGCATTAATTCAGAGGTCTGAGTTTGTAGCATTGAACCAGCATTGTGGTTAGTCGTAGTGCGGCAGGTTATTGATCTGGATGAGCGGCAAAGACTCGAGGTAGGACATCGCCTGCCACAAGGCTGCGGGATGGGTTGGTTGAGCGGGTAGGAGGCAGCTAAGGGTGAAAGAAGTACTTGAGATACCGGTCGCTGAAGCCGGTCCCTTGGGCATCGAGAGGCGTGGCATAGACTATGTGCCCGCCAATGAGAGGTGGGCCCGGCCAGTCAACCTCTTCTGGATGTGGGCCGGAGCGATATTCAATGTCGAGTATCTGGTCTATGGGGCGGTTTTGATGAGCTTCGGCCTCTCGTTTGCCCAGGCGATATTCATTATCCTCGTAGGGAACCTCTCGTGGGTATTGCTGGGGTTGACCAGCCTTCAGGGGCCCTTGGCTGGCACTACGACCTTCACTATCAACCGGGCCTCATATGGGCCAAAGGGGTCCAAGTTGTTGGCGGTCTTCAACTGGCTGACTCAAGTCGGATTTGAGACCGAAGGCATAGCGCTGATCGTGATAGCCGGTCTTGCGTTGGCTGCTAATTCTGGGGTACATGCTGGAATTGCTTTGAAGATTTCCCTGATCGTAGCGGCTTCTATAGTCCAGCTGATCTTGCCACTATTCGGGCACGAGGTCATCCTGAAGACCTTGCGTGTACTGCTCGTGCCGTTCGTGATTCTCTTCGTGATTTTCGCCGCCCTTAGCTTGTCTAAGGTCAATATTCATTCTGTGCATCATGGAGCCAACTGGCAGACGATGCTCGAAGGTCTGGCTTTCATCATTACGACCAGTGGACTTGGCTGGACCGAAAACGGAAATGACTACTCTCGATACCTTCCTAAGACATCCTCGGCTAAGGCGATCGTAGGATGGGTATTTTTGGGCACCTTTATTCCCTCGGTGTTGCTCATGGGACTGGGGGCAGCGGTAGCAACATTTCTGGGGAGTAATTCTGGCTCAATCACCGGGATGGCCGGGGCCTTTTCTGCATGGTTTCTGTGGCCATATCTGCTCGTGGCGATTGTCCAACTCTTCGCTATCAACAGTCTCGACCTATACTCCTCGGGCGTAACCCTTCAGGCGCTAGGACTCAGGCTTACGAGATTGCAGGCGGTCTTTTTAGATACGATAATTTGCGGCCTCCTGACGTCGTATGCTATCTTCTCCAACTCGTTCAATACCCTGCTGAATGAGTTCGTGCTCTTCATAGTCGTCTGGGTAGCCCCATGGACGGCAATCTACCTAATCGACTGGGTACTTAGGAAGAAAAGGTACGTCGAAGAGGACCTTCAAAAAACCAAGGGTGGCGTCTACTATCGCAACAATGGCTTTCACTGGCAGGCGATAATTGCCCAGGTTCTCGGGATGGTTGCATCCCTTCTGGCCCTCGACGCTTATCCGCACTATGTAAGCCCAATCTCGAGCGCAACGAACGGAGCGGACTTCTCAGTCTTTACTGGAATTATCGTCGCCGGAGTCGCCTACTACTTTCTTGCTAGGAAAGAAGTGACCAAGGACGCCTCCGAGGGACAGCGCCAGCTCAGTGATAAGCCCTAGGATCGTATCTTGGTCCATCTCGAGATGAACACTTTGGAGCTTTTGACCAGAGGGCTGTTCGGCTCATAGCACAGCGCTATTAGCTCGATAGGTCCCCTCTTTGTTCTGGTGGCGAGATCTCTAGACCGGATGATTGAGGGAAGGGTTTGTTGGCTATCTCTAGGTTTACAAAGCGACCACTGTTGGTCGGACTTGCAGCAGGTGCGGTTCTACTCAGCGGATGCAGCTTCGGGGCGTCCGCTGAACCGACGACCGCCATCGTCACTACCACCGAGAGTCCATCGACGACCGCCATAGCGTGTTCGAATGCAAAGATATTGGCCGGATGGCCCACGAGCGCTCTTTCAGCCAGCTTAATTATCGTTCCGGTGAACGATGCCAACCCGCAGCAGGCGGCGCCTGAGGTGAGCAGTGGCGCAGGGGGAGTGATCCTTTTTGGCTCGCAGGCAACCTCAGCGCTGGGCGGACAACTTGCTTCACTCGACAGGGTTAACCCCCTCGGTGTGCCCCCGCTAATCATGTCTGACGAGGAGGGAGGGGCGGTACAGAGGCTTGGGGGTCTATTGGGTGCAATGCCGTCGGCACGGACTATGGGCGCTACTTTGACCCCGAGTCAGATTCAGTCCCTCGCCTATAGCTACGGGACGAAGCTTTTGGCAGTTGGGGTAACTATGGACCTAGCGCCAGTGCTAGACGTGGACGGCAGGCCAGGTCCATCTGCGACTAACCCCGACGGAACAAGGAGCTTTTCTGCGATTCCGAGCGTAGCTGCAGCAGATGGAGTCGCTTTCGCCGAGGGGCTCAAAGAAGCTGGGGTCATTCCGGTGCTGAAACACTTTCCCGGTCTAGGTGGGTCTAGCGGCAACACCGACGTCGCTCCGGCTTCGACGCTGCCATTTAGCGAGTTGAAGACGACCGGCCTAATTCCTTTCGAGGCCGCTATTGCGGCTAATCTACCGGTGGTAATGGTCTCCAATGCCACCGTTCCGGGTCTGACTAGCCAGCCAGCGAGCCTGTCATCTGTCGCGATCGACTACTTGCGCAACAGCTTAGGTTTTAAAGGGCTTGTCATTACTGATTCACTGTCGGCTGGAGCGATCCAACAGACCGGATTGACGGTGCCAGAAGCGACGGTTAGGGCGATCGAAGCCGGAGCGGACATGATCATGTATAACACGCTAAACCCGATCACTACCTTCAAAGCCAGCGTGGTGGCCTTGGATCAGGCTGTGTCGACTGGCTCGCTGAGCCGTACCAGACTGATATCCTCGGTCGAAAAGATCCTCAAGACCAGGAATATGGATCTCTGTGCGAACTAACCGATGACCGATGTTTCCTTATGCGTCCCTTGATCATTAGGTAGTATTGCCCTTTGGTAAGGGAATTCAGACCCGTATATTTCTGGGCAAGTTACGTCAGAATATAGGCAAGTGGATTCGATATCTAGTTTTGGTTAGTCACAAATCCCTAGGGTCTTTTGGCCCCTTTTTGGTTTTGGACTTTGCCATTTCGGCGAACAGGCTTATCATTCCCTTATAGGTGGAACTTTTGGTTCCGTGTTTGAGGTCGGGCGAAGCCTTGGCTGTTCGCTTGTTAGATTAATTTGGAGATGTGGGTGCTCGATGTATTCTGATCTGAAGCTCTCAGTGGTGGTGCGGACGTGACCGGACCCGAAACTTCGACCCGATCAACGCATCCCATTGCAAGTCAATCTGATGATCTAGGCAGAGAGTTTTATTCAAGAAGTTTCGATTCAAATCAGAAGGCAAAAAAGGTGAGGATAGGACTAGTTGGATGTGTGTCAACGAAGCTATCTAAGGCAGCACAGGCCAAGGACCTTTACAATTCGACACTTTTTCGAGGCAGGCGAAGTTGGGTAGAGCGGACTTGTGATACTTGGTTTATCCTCTCTGCGAAGTACGGTCTCGTACTACCGACTCAGGTGATTGAGCCTTATGACGTATCTTTGACCGACGCACCAACTGAGTTCAAACACGATTGGGCAAATCATGTCCTTGGGCAGTTGGAGGCAATCCTTGGTGACCTGAAGCTCTACGAGTTTGAGATCCACGCAGGTTCGGCTTACCGGGAGTTTGGGTTAGTTCGCCAGCTGATGGCTAAAGAGGCGCAGGTGTCGGTACCTGCCGAGGGACTAAAGATCGGTCCGCAACTAGAAATGTACGTAGGGAATGCCTCGCATACCAAGGCTCGCTTTGGCTCGATCGGCGCACATCCAGCGTCTGGGGCTAAACGTTCTTCATATCAGGAGATAGGCTGGAAGCTCCTTCAAGTAGATGGGGACAGTGCGACTATATCGATGTCCGAATTGGAGGAGTTAATCGGGCGGTTCCTACCTAACTCTGCCAGAAATTACAGGGAATGGTGGGCGAATACCGAGAGATCGCCTCAGGCGCGTGGCTGGCTGTCGGCTGGATGGCGCGTAGAGAATGTCGACCGCGAAAGAGAACTGGTCCATTTCACCAGAAATCCGGAGGGTTATGTTCCGCGAGTCGGCCGTCGGCCGAAGTTCGAGGGCGAAGGAAGCTCAGCAAAGCAGACCAGCGGTCACCCAAAAGAAGAGAAGGCTGGCATCTTTCTCGATAATCTTCACGAGACGGGCGAGTGGAACTATGTCTGGCCCAAGGTCACGGAGCGTTTTTCACGGAGCTTTGTCGGCGAACTTCACATAGGCGAGGCCGTTTATGATTTTCGCCACGCTATTGGTGAGCGGTATGTCTTTGGAAATTTAAGGACCCATACGGTCACATTTTTGAACGGTAGGCCGGTGGTCGAGGGTGCGGGGTGTGACGACTTTCGAATATCGAAATCGCTCGTGAGTTTTATCCGGGGCGATGGTGGATACCTGCTGGACTCGAGGGATGACATGCCAGCTACCTATCGAGAGTTTGACGTGGTGTTCCAAAAGGACGAGATTGCATCGCCTGATGCAAAGGATGCTTTAGCGGTAAAGATACGCGAAGACGACGTGGCTCACTGGGCTTTACATGGGGCGCTTAGAAGGTTATTGGTCCCCGGGGAGCAGGCGAATCGCGTCGTTATCAAGGGATCGTCGAGGGCCCACGCTCCAGATCCCGAAGAGGTGCTGATGCGTAAGTCTCGTCGATCCTCATTATCAGGCCGGGCACAAAAGGCCACCGCTGAGCTGATAATTCAGTTCGGATCCGAGGTAACTAAGTCTGATCCAGTTGCCAATTCCCTATTGGCGAGTTCCAAGGATGCGGACCAACTCATTAGGAGGGATCCGTTCGCCTTCCTCGTGGGCATTATCTGTGATGGAAGCTCGAGTGTCTCTTCGGGCTGGGACATTCCATATCTCCTAAAGACCAGACTCGGTCATCTAGATCCATATCGCATCCGTGCGGATTACCTAGCTCTGCGTAGGGCGATGCTCGAGCCGACTCCGCTGTTGGCTCAGGTAAATGACGCCACGGAGTGGATCGCCGAAGCGGCGGATCGAGTGGTAAGGGTTTATGGCGGAGATGCCGCGAGGATCTGGAGGACGAGGCCAAACCCCACCCAGCTCGCACTGCGCCTTCAGCGCTTCGCCGGGATCGGCAAGACTAAATCCCACATTGCCACGGAGCTGCTCTCGCGGTTCTTGAAGGTGGAGTTCTCTGATGGTACCGAATCTGAAGGCGGCTTTGACAACCAGGTAAGAAGGGTTTTTGCCAGGGTAGGTCTATCTCCGACAGACCAGCGCGAAGACGTGATTTCGGCGGCCAAGAGGCTGTATCCCCAGCGGCCGTTGGCTCTCGACCAGTCCGCCTGGGAGATAGGTCGTCGTTGGTGCACCCCTTCGGATCCTAATTGCAAAGATTGCATCCTCAAATCCACGTGTTTGAGGGTCGCCGCAGGAGCCAACAGCAACTAGCTGATTCTCCTCCCAGGGAAGTTGCCTTTCCTGGGGCAGGAGATATTTAGGAGATTATCTCCTCTATCTCGGCAATTATCTCTGGATTTAGCCTATCAACCACTTCTGACGCCGCCAGGTTCTCTTTCAGCTGCGAGACCTTCGAAGCACCGAGGATGACGGAGGAGACGTTGGGGTTGTTGAGGCACCAAGCGATTGCCAGCTGGCTAAGCGTTGAGTCGACCTTGCTGGCAACAGCCTGTAGCCTCCCCACCTTCTCGTTGGCTTCCTTCGATGTCAGGTTTTCCTTTAGCCATTCGTAGCCAGCTAAGGCGGCCCGAGAGTCCTTTGGAACGCCTGAGACGTACTTGCCACTTAGCAGCCCAGAGGCGAGCGGACTCCAGGTTGTTAGGCCGATCCCATAGTTTTCATAGAGTGGAGCAAACTCCTTCTCCACCTTTTCGCGATTGAACATGTTGTACTGCGGCTGTTCCATGACCGGGGCTCGCAGGTGGTGCTTATCGGCCACGCGATATGCTTCGATCAGTTCAGCCGCTGACCATTCCGACGTTCCCCAATAGTGGGCTTTTCCGGAACCGACGATGTCGCTCATCGCCCACACCGTCTCTTCGATCGGCGTGTCGGGGTCTGGCCGATGGCAAAAGATGAGATCCAAATGGTCCAGCGAAAGTCTTTCCAGGCTCTGCTCTACCGCTTCGATCAGGTATTTGCGATTCAGGGTGAACTTGGTGTGCGGGGTATCGTGGATTCCCCAAAAGTACTTTGAGGAGACGATAAAGCTATGCCTTGGTAGGGCGAGCTCGCTAAAAGCAGCCCCCATTATCCTCTCCGATTCGCCTCCAGAATAGGATTCGGCGTTGTCGAAGAAGTTGACGCCGGCTTCGATGGCCGTCTGGATCATGTTGACTGCGGAATCACCTGCGATCTGGGTCCCAAAGGTGACCCATGATCCGAAGGACAGACTTGAGACTTTGAGACCAGATTTCCCTAATCGACGGTACTGCACATATCCTCTTTCTTTTGTGTCTCTACATAAAGAGTCGGTTACCCGAATTCGAAAGTTAGTGGACGCTCGTTATTCGAGTTGCGACCACAGACAACTGTTTTCAACGCCGATGGGACCCGTTGGATTCCGGACCGAACAGAGTATCTCCTCAAGTAATCGACACCGTCGGGTTCGGTCTCAAACGACAAGGACCGGGCAGCTGCGATGGCGGAGCAGCGCATCAAGTGACCGACCGATACCTCGGTGGGCGATCTGCTCTCGACCGTGACCACCCACGACTAATAGATCGAAACCGTGCTCTTCGGCATATTTGGCAATAGACGAGGCGGGATCATCGGCATATAGGACATCGGTCGAAACCTCGCAGCGCAGCTCGTCCTTGTCCCAAATGTTTGAGAGACCTCGTGAGAGGTTTTCCTTCTCAGACCCAGCCGCCCGGTCCCGCTCTTCATCGGTCTCCGCATGTGCTGGTAGCCTAACTATCGTCAAGACCCGCACGTCTCCAGCTAAGTCCCCAGCAAGGGCTACGGCTACCCGAAGGGCCCGGTTCGCATCGCTTGATCCGTCGAAGCCGACAAGGATGTGGCGGAAAGTTCCTCCAGGTCCTGGTTCGATTTGATGATGTTCAGGCATCAAAGTACCTCCTCGTCATCGAAGCGCCGCCGTTAGAACGAGCGCTAGCAGTAGTGCAAACAGCATGTAGGCGACATAGAAGTTGAGCCGACCGGACTGGAGTCGCTTGGCGGCAAGGGCTACTAAAAGAATCGTCTTGCGAACGGGCCGATAAAGATAGCTCTCTATCGGCTCAACAACCGAGGTACGTGTTGCTAGGTGTGTAGTAGTTGGGTACGCTGAGACTCCCGACTCCTCCGCTAGGGCAGTAGTGATCTGACTCGTTCCTAGAATGCTCCCGAGCACGCGTCGTAGCGGATTTGCAAATCCGAAAGACGAATATTCCGCAGGTCCAGAAACCCCAACACTTGCTGAATGCCAAGCTGGCACCCGGCGGATTTTGAGGTATCGACCATTAGACAGGGCCATTGCAGCGATGAATACCGCTAGGAAGATCGACGGCATTACTATCCAGAGCCACGAAGGTGAGAGAATAGAAAAGCCTTGGAATACCGGCTGTAGTATCCAGGGGGACTTAAGTGCACCTAGCGTGGTCTGACTCGACACTATCGGACTCAGACCTTGTGCGATATAACGTATTTCCCAGGGGCTCGCAGCCGCCAGGCCAAGGCAACTGGCGCCGAGGATGGATAAGCCGATCTTTCCCCAAAGGCCCGCCTCGTTTCCGATCTTGCCGTCTGTCGCGCTACTTTGCCCAAATACGGTTAATCCGAGCACCCTGAGGAACGCCAAGGCAGATAGTCCGGTGGTCAAAGCTACCAACGCTCCGGCGGCTGCTAGGCCTAGTCGAAGGGCTAGCCCAGGCAGTCGAAACTGCTGCATGAGGGCCTCGAGGATGAACCACTCTGAGACGAATCCAATCGTGGGCGGCAAGCCGGCTAAGGTCAGGGCACCCGCAGAGAATGCCGCTCCGCTCCATCTCAGTTGACGGCCTACGCCACGTATCTCGTCAAGGTCATCGGTTCCCGTAGCGGCTTCGATGTTGGCCAATGATACGAACATTGCCGACTTAGCGAAGGCGTGCGAGACCGCTTGCAGCGTGGCGGCTAGCAGCCCAACGGCAACCAAGGCTTTCGACCCGGCGACTATTCCGGTTAGCGCTACTGCGTAAGCGGTGATGATTAGTCCGGCATTTTCGATGCTGGAGTAGGCGATGACTCGCCCAAGGCGACTTTGAACACCAGCGAAAGTGACTCCAAGTACCGCCGTGATCCCTCCTAGTACAAGGAGACTGATTACCAGCCAAACCGGTGGACGGCCGAGTATCGCCAAGAACCGCCACAGGCCGTAAAATCCGACATTGACGGCAATGCCCGCCATCGCCGCCCTAGCGGGGCCGGGGGCTGCTGGATAACCGATTGGTATCCATACCTGAAATGGGATCAGACCTACTTTTCCTCCGAAGCCGATCACAATCAGCACCCAAACGATATCATGCAACGCCCCAGGACCGACGGTGTGCCAAGAGGCCATAGTCATGCTCTGGGTGCGCCCAGCGAGTAGCAGAAATGCTAAAAGTAAAGAAGCCCCGCTAACTTTGCCGATTCCCACCGTCGCCCACGCTGCCGCTGGCTGATCGAGATGAGAGCGGGTGACGGAGGTGAGCATATAAAAGGCAACGGTGAGCATCTCCCACGCAAAGAGAAAGGTGAAAGCGTCCGCGGCACAAGTTATGACTGCAGCCGATCCCAACAGCAGTAGGTATCCCGAGGCGGTTCCTCGTCTGTGAACTCGACCTTCATCGGGCTTAGCCCACGACCAGAAGGAGAGCGAAACTGCGACTGCGATCGTGAAAAGTAGCGTCAGGAAGAGTCCAGTTAACGGGTCAAAACTGAGTGTGCCCCGCCCTAATCCAAGGAAGTAGGGCGGGGCTCCGGGGGATTTTGTCGTGGTGTCGTAGACGCCGAGGATCACCAAGAGGACACTTCCAACCAGTCCAAAAAGGTAAGGGATCGGCCGAGCCTTCGCTATCTTGACCCCTAAGGCTAGGTCAACAAGGATGCCAGCAGCAAAGCAGATGAGTCCGTAGACGAGTAGCGAACTGCTCATTGGCCCTCCTCGCTCAGATATCCATCGGCACCGGGCCGACCGATATCTGCTTGTCTCAAAGGGGTACCCGTGATCAGCGAATTACTGCCACTAGATCCAGTGCGACTTTGCGGAATGCGAGCTGTCGCCAAGAGGATTCCGTACAAAAGACCAAATGGAGTCGGCGGTGAACCCGGGACAAAGACGTCCACTCTGACTATTTCGCTAATTCCTCCGTTGGACGCGTATCCGCGTCCGATGAGGCCACCACTAATTGCATCGACGCCCGCTGCGACGACGACTTTGGGATCAGGCATCGAATCAAGAGTCTTCTGGAGGGAAGCGACCATTCCGACCGTTCCAACTCCGGTCACTAACAAGAGATCGGCGTGACGTGGACTGGCGGTGAAGTAGATGCCGAGCCGCTGTACGTCATAGACCGGGTTAGTGAGGGCCGCCACCTCCCATTCTTCAGCACCATCTGAACCCATATCGATATGGCGAATGTGTACTGAGCGTTTTAGGGCTTTCACCCTCTGTGCAAGTTCGTTCCTTGTACGAGCTATCAAGGAGTCTGTTTCTTCGAGGTAAGGGACGACCAGTTGCCCTCGATCGACGGAGGCAGTCTCGTAGTCGGGATCGAACTGGAAGACTTCGGGGTATAACTCCTCGCAGCGCCCACACAGAATACAGCGTCCCCTGTCGAGGCTAAGTATTGCGTCGTCGAAAGAGATAGCATTGGTCGGACACGCACTAACTACCTTCTTTGCGATAGTGGGGTCATATTGGCGAGGCCTGATCACCATCGCTGCTTCAAAGTTTTCGCCGTAAGCATCCTGACTTTGCGGGTATCGGCTGGTCACGATACCATTGCGTAAGCCCCTCGGGATCCAAGGCATCAGCCCGCTACTCCCGCTATTGAGAGCCCGAAACTTGCTTCGATGAACGCGAAATCGGTCAGTACGTCTCGAGGAAAGGCGGCTTGGAACAGACCTAAGTTGTGGAACGA
>JABEUM010000029.1 GCA_013044475.1 Acidimicrobiaceae bacterium
CCATACCTGACCATTGCCAGCAGTGGATTTAGTCCCTCTGGCTCCATCACCGTCGGCGGATCCGCTTCTACCACCGTCACGGTAACCGCAACTGGAGGGTCAATAACACTTTCGTCGCCACCAATTTCACTCACTCCCGTTGTCGGATCCAGTGATTACGGCTACTCGATAACGAGTGATTCCTGCGAAGTTAGCGGAACTCCCACCACCCTCACCACTGGACAAAGCTGTAGCGCCGATGTCGTTTTTGCACCTGGCGCAGCTGGAACCTTCCAAGCGGACCTCACCGCAAGCGTTCCAACTCCTTTGAGCCCGGCTCAGATTGCACTAAGCGAGACCGCGATCCCACCCACTTCCTCGCCCGCCTCTGTTCTATCCGTCAATCCAACCACTTTGGACTTTGGTCAGGTTGCAATCGGCTCAACGCAGAGCGAGTCTTTGACAATTTCAGCCGCAAATGCAGCTTCGGTTTTAGACCAGGGATATCTATCATCGCTGCCTGCCGACTATTCAGTTTCCCCCACGAGAACAACTTGCTCAAATAACCTGCTCATAGCTGTCGGTAGCTCCTGCGTAGTCGACGTCGTCTTTTCACCTTCGAACACGACGACGGTCGGTGGAACATTGACGATAAGCAGTCAACCGACCCAGAGTCCGGCCGTAGTTGTCCAATTGAACGGAACCGGTTACACTCCAGCTCCTGCGCCTGCCCCAGCACCCGCTCCAGCTCCCACCACCACTACTATTTCGACGACTTCGACAACCACCACGACCCTCGCAGCGACGCCCACGCCTGCGCCTGCGCCTAGCCCTGCGCCTGCTCCGATCGGTGACATCCTGGCATCGCCAACCGGTCAAGTAACGGCAATCGGCGGAGCAGCAGATTACGGTTCGATAACGACCCCTCTAAATAAGCCGATAGTGGGTGCGGCGCTAACCCCAGACGGCAAGGGGTACTGGTTGGTTGCGTCCGACGGCGGGGTCTTCAGCTTTGGCGATGCCAACTTCTACGGTTCGACCGGGGCGATGGTCCTCAACAAACCGATCGTCAATATGGCCCCGACCCCAGACGGCAAGGGGTACTGGTTGGTTGCGTCCGACGGCGGGGTCTTCAGCTTTGGCGATGCCAACTTCTACGGTTCGACCGGAAATCTCATGTTGAGTTCGCCTGCCTTGTCGATCAAGGCTTCACCAGACGGAAGGGGCTACACGATATATACGGCGGGCGGACAATTCTTCAACTTCGGTGATGCTACAACATCCTAAGTGATCGATCGGTCAACCAACTAGTTAGTGAGCTAGTTCAAGTTCTATGAGCGCTCCGGCGGTGAGTTGACCGCGCTCATTATCGAAGCTGTAGTGGTCTGCAACCCAAGAAGCGAATGGTCTTCCAGCTTCTCGCACAGCCATCCCCAATGCAAAGTAACCCAGTCACCTACTTCAAGTCGATCACCGGACCCAAGTCGACCCTCGGTTGAGCCCGGCGGAATATGTACTTTTTCGATCCGCTCTTCGCCAAGGGAAAGCCTCCAGCCGTCAAAGACCAAGAATTGGCTTGCGACCATGATTGCATCAGAGGAAATCGACATAACCCGTCCCCAGCGAATCCGGCACTGCTCCAATATCTGCAACGGCCCCTCGGTATGCTTATTTCTTAATACTCCGAGCCATGGATAGATCGCAAAGACGTGGAAGTTGTGATGCAACGTGGCACCGTGCAAAAGGGGGTAGGTAAGGTCCTCAACCGATCTACCAAAGCGCTGCTCAAAGCGGACGATGGTAGAGCCGACAAAAGCCTGGAGTGCTACCCTGTCAAGCAGCTCATTCCCGACCCAGTAGGCCGATACTACCCGCTGATCCAATGGATCAGCTAGCTCATTGGCCTCCGCGATCAACTCCAAATACGGCCAAGCCGCACTGAATTGTCGCGCAAGGGGTCGTATCTCTTCTGGGGTAGAGCTAGCCGAAGCAAAGAGTGACTTTTCAGCGGCATCTTCTGGCCCGCAATATCCAAGTTCATTAGGGGGAAATGCGTAACGGGCAAATAGTAGCGGACCCATTTCCGCCCCAGCATTGCCAGGGTGTTTGGTCAAACCTACTCCGACTCCAAAACTGGATCAATCTGACCCCAAGTCTTGTCTATATCTTGCAACTCCTTAATGGCTGCCTCGACCTCCTCCGCCTCGTTGTCGTCGAGAATCTGGATCACCATACCCGCGTGGACGAGCACCCTGTCTCCAAGGGTAACCTCAGGAAAAAGCAAGGCATTGTAGCCCCGCCGCTGCCCGGCGATATCGACCCAAGCCACTGGACCGTCAACTTCCAACACCTTTGCCAGAACACTGACACACATCTCACACCCCAGCTAACGTAGCTCGCTCTAACGAATTATAAGGCTTCGACGCCTCTTATGTCGGCTCTAAGCCTCACCTGAAGTAGCTCTTCACTCGACTCCAGGGTGTGATTTGGATCCTCCAGTGATGGGAAAAAGACCGGTACCGCAGACCAGGAAAGCGACCCTTTAGTCTGATTGCGTAGAATCTGGTTGTAAGTAAAAAGATCCCCAATGCAAAGAATCGCCCTCGCATTCCATTCCTTCAGCAGCCTTCGTAGAGCGTCAGATACAAAACCACCCAAGGCAATGAAGACTGAACGAGCAATGACCCCCTTGTCGACCCCAGCGATATGGTAGCTCATCACGCTTCTTATGATGCGTCGAGTGTCAAGGTAGTACCTACCCTCGTCATCCTCGATGAATGTATCTATCTCAATCGCCTCGTGACTGGTCGTTAGAGCCTGAGCAACATCAGATTCTGACATCCCAAGGACCAAAGAGACAAGCGCGAAGATCCAACCAGGCGCTGAGGTCTCTGATATCCCCACCTCGGGGTCAAAGGCCTCAATCTGAATCATTAGCTCCGGAAACTCTCTGCGATAGTTAGCAATCAGCCTTGGTCCATTCTCGTCGATTGAAGCGACCACATCAAGAAGGTCGGAACCGCTCATCGGCAAGTTCCCCACGGTTACCAATGGAGCGACGATCCCCGTCTGGTCATAGGCTGCAATCATCGAGTTAGGGTCGTTGAACGAATAGTGCGCTACCGCGACACTCTGTCCGGCGAATCCGTAGGCTGCGACTATCTGCGCCAATGCTTCATCCGGCGACAGTTCTTCTGCTAACTGGTCATAGTTCAACGTGGAGCAACCGCCAAAGATTCGATAATTTCATCTACGAGAATCTCCTTGATCTGAGTAACTGCAAATCCTTTGGACCGAACTTCATCCGCAGCAGTCTTGACAAAGCCCGCAAAAGCGTCTGTCAATTCAGGGGTTAGCCCAAGGCTAAAATCTGAGGCATCTTGCGGGACTATACCTATCAAAACCATATCGATCGGCTGCCCTAATCCAGCGGCGAGCTTGAATACGTGAACCGGATCTACCTCATGCGCAGTCGGCTGCATCGACGGTCCAAGGTCCGCCAATATCGAGGAATCTAAGCGAAAAATGGTCCCAGCAGGGGCAGCGGTCGCCAAGGCGTCTAATACTACGACCGAAGCCGGGTCAAATATCATATGCATGATGTTGAACCCGGCGAGTCCACCGTCTTCAATCACTATCTCGGGATCGAAGCTAAAGCACCGCCTCAGTGCGTGCGCGGCATAGACGCCCACTCCTTCATCACGAAAGAGAATATTGCCCATGCCGATAACCCGAAGCTCAAGAGCCATTCGCGTCATCTCTTACTCTGACATACTTGGAACCGCTAAACATGATCCCGATGTCTCCTTCTCGCCACATGATTGTCCGCCAAATCTCGTAGTAGATGTGGAAAACTGCCCATGCGATAATCAACCATGACGTAGTCAGGTGAGTCATCCTGACGCCAACATTGCCGCCAAAGACCGTCGCCGTCCAGTCGGTAATAATGTGGAGAAACTGGGGCCACCAGGAACCTACCGCCGAGAGATTGTCCGAAAAGTTCGCAACATAGAGTTGCAGGCCGGTCAGAGCCTGCAATAGTAAGAGCAGATGCAGAAGAACGAACATCACTGCAAGCAGCGGGTCTCGCTTTGTCGTATCGAATCGACGACGCCTATTGAATGTTATGAAGTTCAACGCCGCCTCATTGAAAGCCGACCTATGCTCCGGCGTCGGCCTGAGGTCGGTGATATCCCGATGAGAGCGCGAGAAAAGATATAGGTAAGCGATGAGGATCAGCGAAGTATCGAGGATCATCGCCCCATAGAAGTGAAGCGCCCTGCTCCATCCCATGAGGGGAAATGGTTGCGCCGAGTAGATCGAGCTCGTCTGAATGAACGGTTTAGCTATGTAGAGCCCGGTAATGAAGCAGACCACCACCGAAAGGGCCTGAACCCAGTGAATTATGCGCCACGTAGCGGTTACCCTCTGGACTCGTCGATATACCTCAACCTGCCCGGTCTTCGCAGAGTGCTTTGGATAGCTGGGTGCATCTAGGGTCATTGAATCACCTCCGAGCTAGCAGGGTCCGTGATCTCACAAACACCGTCCCCCGGAATCACCTGATAAGTTCCCAGGTCCTTGCCCCTGGCATCTACCAAGTGAACCGCACACGCCAAACAAGGGTCAAAGCTATGAATCGTCTGGAGGATCTCCAGCGGCTCGTCAATCTTTGCCAGTTTGACTCCGACTAAAGCATCTTCGTAGGCTCCCGGCCGCCCTTGGCCGTCACGAGGCGAAGCATTCCAAGTCGTCGGGACGACCGCTTGGTAATTCTCAATCTTGCCGTCTTGGATCTTGACCCAGTGACCAAGTGCTCCCCTAGGTGCTTCGGAGAGTCCGAAGCCTTGCGCCTTAGTCGAAACTTGAGCGAAGTCAAAGGGCGTCCAAGTCTGGAGGTCCCCAGTCGCGACGTTCTTCTGAAGCTCATCGAGCCAGCCGACCATAGCGTTTGCGAGAACCTGCGTCTCAAGGAGCCTGGCGGCCGTCCGACCAATCGTGGAGAACAGAACTGCAGCTGGAAAGCCAGTGCTCTTTAGGAAGTTGTCGACCACCGGCTTGATCGCTGGATTACCCGCCGCATAGCCGACGATCATCCTAGCGAGGGGACCGACCTCCATTCTGTTTCCATCGTAGTTTGGAGCCTTGAGCCATGAGTACTTCTCGGCGGTCTTCAAATAAGCGATGCCGTCGGAGCGCTTATCGAGGCCGGTGTAGTTCGGCTGGGTAACACCATCAAAGGGCTGCAACACAGCATTGCCCTCATACCACGAGTGAGTAACATCCTCTGTGACCTTCGCCTGGTCAAACGGAATGACCGTCGTCAGATCCTTATTCATCACTATTCCCGGCGAAAACAGGGTTTTGGCCTTGGGATAAGGGTTGTCATCCATCTCGAAGTTTGCGGCATACGCCATGTAATTTCCGAGCCCGCCGCCAACCCCGGCTACTGCCTGATCAGCGTAGGCCTTTCCGACCATGACCAAGTCGGGCAGATAAGCCCCCTGGATAAAGTCGGTCATCTCCGTTAGATACGTTCCATATTGGGCGAGTCGAACCGGGTTCTGGATATCATCTACGCAGGTTACACCGCCGACCACGATCGACTGTGGATGCGGGTTCTTGCCTCCGAGGATAGCCATCATCTTCGCAGCTGTACGCTGCATATTGAGGGCATCGAGATAGTGGGACGCAGCAATAAGGTTCTCTTCTGGGGTAAGGCGATAGCTTGGATTGCCCCAATATGCGTTTCCAAAGATTCCCAAGGAACTCTTAGCCAGGCTCGTGATCTTCGCCTGGACTGACTGGTAGTGACCAATGCTTGCGTTGAAAGGGTTGCTACTGTAGGTGTATGCAACATCCACGGCTTTTTTTGGATCCGCACTCAGAGCCGAGACAATATCGACAAAGTCAAGAGCGTGCAGGTTGTAGAAGTGAACCGGGTGGTCGTGGATATACAGTGCGCCAGCGATAAGGTTCCTCACCAAACGGGCGTTCGTTGGAATGCTCACTCCGAAGGCGTTCTCGACCGCTCTTATCGAAGTCCAGTAGTGTACACCGGTACAAACTCCACAAATTCGCATTGCCAATAGGCCTGCGTCGCGTGGGTCACGATTCTTGAGAATCAACTCAACCCCGCGGAACATTGTCCCAGAAGAATAAGCGCTGGTGATGACGTTATTGTCATCAAGTACCGCCTCGATCCTAAGGTGTCCCTCGATTCGTGTAATCGGGTCGACAACGATATGCGAGGTCATTCCCCCTCCTTCTTTTCCGTAGTGCCACCCGATGCTGCTTCAGTGCTTGAACTTGATGCCGTGGTCGAGACCTTCTCCCTACCGCCGGCAGCTGAAGCGATTGCGTGAGCGACAATTCCCAATCCAACTACCGCCAATAGGCCGAGGCCGAACTTGTCGGCACCCGACTCGACGCCAAGACCAGCAAGTCCCGGCGCATGAATATTTGCAGATACCATCGGCCGTTCATAAGCGAGGGTGTCCCAAAACTCGGGCTGTGAACAGCCGATACAGCCATGACCGGCACCAATTGGCCAGTTCGTACCCTCGTTATATCTAACTATCGAGCAGTTGTTGTAAGTGAATGGCCCCTTACAGCCCATCTTGTAGAGGCAGAAGTTATTTTGAGCGCCTAGATCACCCCACTGCTGCACGTATTCGCCCGCATCGAAGTGCGCGCGGCGCTCGCAGTTGTTGTGGATCAGATTCCCGAACGCCCAGATCGGCCTTCCGGTGGAATCGAGGGCGGGAGCAGCACCGGTCAATATGTAATGGATCAGTGTTCCGACAAAATTAATCGGATTCATCGGACAGGCCGGAATGTTGATGACCGGCGTCCCGCTCACGACCGAAGAGACTCCAACGGCATTGGTTGGGTTCGGATAGGCCTTCGGAATCCCGCCGTAGTAAGCACACGCTCCTGCGCCTATCACGAGCGCAGCTCCCGCCGATAGCTGCTGGACTTCTTCATAAAAAGTCTGACCGGCTGCCCCAATAGTGCAGTAGGAGCCATTCTCGCCCTGAGGAATCGCCCCCTCCACTACCAGCACGTACTTGCCCTTATACATCTGAGCTGCGGTCTGCTTGCGTAGCTCACTTTGAAAACCAGCGGCCGCCATAAGCGTTTCGTGATATTCAAGCGAAATCGTCTGAAAGAGAAGTTCTTCCACGGTCGGACCCGCAGAGCGAATAAAAGCCTCAGAGTTGCCGGCGCAGTCTTGCCCCTCAATCCAGATTACGGGAACACGGTTGAGCAAAGATGCAGCCTCGGCTACTTGCTTTTCGAAGATAGGAGGCAACATTAAAGCGGCGGTCATCGCTGAAGCCCACATCATAAAGTTGCGACGACTTAGGCGATGTTCTCCCAGAAGTGCCGGTAACGAAAGCCCGCTTAGCGGCTCCATCGCTTCCACCTCTTTGAGCCTCTCTTGATACTTCTGTTTCAGTGCGAGCTGTTCACTCTCGTTTTGCTGAGATCCGCGGTGCCTCAAGGCACCACTGAACAAAGAGCGCCGATCCAAATCCATGCTTAGTCCTCAATTTCTACTGATTTGAGTGTTATGTCGTGGCTAGGGGCTGATATGGTTTCGCTGCTTGTGCAGCTTGGACAGATTCCATTTGGAGAGTCAGCATTATTGAAGTCGATCCCGCAGCTCAAACAGTGGTACATTCGCTCAGCTTTTTGGATAACCAGCTCTGCATTAGCAAAGTTGGTGCCCTCACTTGCATGAGCGAAAGCCAAATCAAGACTTTCACGTTCTAGGGAGCCAGCCCCTGCTTCAACAACAATTCGGACGACACGATTGTCTCCATGACCGGAAATAGCGCGCTTCACCGCAGCGGCGAGCTCCTCCGCCATTCCATGCTCGTGCATGAATTTCCTTTCCCCAAGGATTCTGAGACCGGATGAACAACCGCCCTTTGGCAGCTCACCTCGAAAAAGTCTCAGGTAGAAGGCTATCGGATAGTAAGGGGCAAAAACCCATATCGATGAGGGAATATTCACCCAGCGAGAAATATCAATATAGTTTCAGCAATTCGAGATACTCGTCGCGCTCTATAGGAAGTCGGCCATCCGCATTTAACCTGTTGTTGACTTGTTTAGTCGGCTTTTAATTCAACCACAAAAGCCGAGGTCAGAGGGGTAAGAATGAGTCAGCAACTACTGAATTATTGCAACATCTATATCAGCAATAGGCTTTCGGATCCAAGGAACTATTAAGTCCGGTCTAACCCGAATCAGCCCATTTTAATAATTAGATGAAAAATAATACTCCCTGGCTAAGTCCCGATCGACTCATTCGTCTCAGCGCTGGGTTCAGGCAGATATCGTGTTGAGATGCCGGCGGGTACTGCTTTAAACTTCAAAGGTAGCTTTGAGAAAAGTTTTCATTCGCCGGCAAGGGTGGCCACTGTCGCTTTTTTTCTTGACGGGCTATACC
>JABEUM010000030.1 GCA_013044475.1 Acidimicrobiaceae bacterium
CAAAAGACCTGCGGTCCATTTGTAGTGGCTAAAAACCAAGATCAACATTAGCTCAGTACCGATGAGCTGGGGATCTACGGAGAGGGTGCGAAAGTTGGGGTATGCCCATCTCGATAAGTCGTGTGGTGAATTGTCTCACTAAAAATAAACATACAAAAGATAAAATATTTCTAGGTCGCTACCTTGCTATCTGAACGCCACTCGACTGGCAAGACCGCCTTCAGAATATCAACTTCGGATTTCGCGCAGCCCTTGCCTCGTCCAACCTCCTTACCGGAGTTGTCGTCGGAGCGTCATGAAGTGCATCTTTGGTCTCTGGATCGTGAGCCCGCTTGGCGATATCAATTAAAGCATCAGCTAGCGCCCTAACGGTCTGAGGTGACTCCGTTTCAGTCGGCTCGATCATGAGCGCCTCTTCGACTATGAGCGGAAAATAGACGGTAGGAGCGTGAAAGCCTCTTTCGAAAAGTGACTTTGCGATATCCAAGCCTCTAATTCCTGTCTCCTTTTTGATTTGGAGTGCTGAAGCAACAAATTCGTGCATGCAAACGCCATCAAAAGGGAACTCGTAGTAGTCAGCGATCGACGCCTTGAGCCAGTTGGCATTGAGAACCGCTAGATCACTAGCCATTTTTAGTCCATCAGACCCGTTATAGACCATATATGCAAGAGCTCTCGCTACTACAACCGCATTACCGAAGTGAGAATGTACTCGTCCTATCGAGCGAGGCGGCATGTACCATCCAAACTCATTTTCCTTATCACTTAGCCGGCATGGCTTCGGTCCCGGCAAGAAGTCGGCTAGAGCTCCAGACACAGCAACCGGACCTGACCCAGGCCCACCCCCACCGTGGGGCGTAGCAAAAGTCTTATGCAGGTTTGAGTGAACGACGTCGAATCCCATGTCACCGGGTCGCGAAATGCCAAGAACCGCATTGAGGTTAGCTCCGTCGTAATACATTAGACCGCCGACCTCGTGGACCATCCTTGCAATCTCGGTAATCTTTACCTCAAACAGCCCCAATGTGTTCGGGTTCGTCATCATCATTCCGGCTACGCTGCCATCGAGGACCTTGGCTAGTGCGTCAGTATCCACTAATCCGCTCTCATCACTCGGGACTGTGACGACATCGAAACCACTTAGCGTAACTGAGGCTGGATTGGTTCCATGGGAAGAGTCAGGAATGATAATTTTGTTGGCCTTTGATCCGGTGTGTTGGAGATAGGCTCTAATAACCAACAGCCCAGTTAGCTCCCCGGCTGCCCCTGCGGCTGGCTGGAAGGTTGCCGCTTGCATCCCAGTTATTTCGCAAAGATACTCTTCGGCCATCACCAAGAGTTCTAACCAGCCCTGGACGAGTTCATCTGGCGAACCAGGATGAACCCTGTTCAAACCGGGCATACCAGCCACGCTATCTGCAAACTTGGGATTGTATTTCATAGTGCACGACCCAAGGGGGTATGCCCCCATATCAACGCTATATTGCCTTGATGCGAGCCTGGTGTAGTGGCCGACGAGGTCTCGCTCCGAAACCTCGGGAAGATCAACTTCTTCTGAACGCAAAAACCTCGACTCGAGAATCGAAGCGGGGTCTAAAAGATCAACACCCGAATTCCTGAACGAAGATGATTTACGCCCGGGGACGGACAGTTCGAATATCGTTGGCTCTGTGTCTGAGCCCACCAACGGCGACGACGAAGCAACGCCGCCTCCCACAAAGTCAAACAGTTCGGTCACTTTGCCACAACCTCTTTCAATGTCTGCAGATAGCTGTCGATTTCAGACTTAGTTCGCTTCTCTGTGGCGGTCATCAGAAGCGTCCCAACTAGCGGCGAATCCTCGAACCCTTCTCTTATCGCTACCCCGGCCAGAAACCCGCGCTCAGCCATTCTCTCGACCGTCGTACCGGCGTCAATGGGGAGCTCCACCACAAATTCCCTGAAGAAGTTCCTATTGAGTACCTTGGCACCGGGTATTCGGGAGATACCATCTGACAGATAACGGGTAGCTGAAAAACAGCGCCTCGAAAGTTCGCTAAATCCCGACTTTCCGAGCCAGGACAGGTGGATTGCCGCCTGGATTGCGATCAGGGTCTGATTTGTGCAGACATTCGAGGAAGCCTTTTCTCTCCGAATGTCTTGTTCCCTGGTTCGCAAAGTCGTCACATAGGCCTTTTTCCCATCTATGTCGACAGTCTCGCCGACCAGCCGACCTGGCACCGACCTAACAAGTTCACCTTTGGCGGAAAACAGGCCCAAGTACGGTCCGCCGAATGACAGAGGTACACCTAGCGACTGACCCTCAGCCACAGCAACATCGGCCCCCATGTCCCCTGGAGACCTCAAGGTGGCAACGGCCACCGGATCATAGACCACTACGAGAAGTGCCCCCGAAGCTTCGCAAAGCCGTTTCGCAGCTTCCAGGTCTTCTATCTCCCCCAGGTAGTTGGGATACCCGATACAAAGCGCAGCTGCCCCCTGCAAGCTCACGCTATCGAGGTTGGTGGAACAGCCACTAAGGCCGACTTCAACTATTTCGTGCCCACTACCTTTAGCGTAGGTTTGGATCATCTCTCGATAGTGGGGGTGAATTCCCCGAGAGACGAGCACGCGAGACCTCTTGGAATGAGCGCATGCCAGGTTCACAGCTTCCACGAGGGCCGTGCCACCGTCGTAGAGGGAAGCATTCGTGACATCTAGTCCGCTAAGCCTGCTGATGAGGGTTTGGTATTCAAAGAGCGCCTGGAGTACGCCTTGAGCAACCTCTGGTTGGTAAGGGGTGTAAGAAGTCACAAAGGCCGACTGACTGGCCAAAGCCATCGCCGCAGCCGAGGAGTCGTGATCGTAGGCGCCTGCACCGGCGAAACAGATCAGTTCCCTCCCTGTCGGTCGATTCTTTCTTGCTAGTGAATCCATCAGGTCCAACACGTCAGCCTCTGAGACACCTAATGGGATCGACAGGTCACCTTTAAATCTAGCGCCTTGGGGAAGGTGGTCATAAAGATCATCGATCTCCTCCAGACCCAAAGACACAAGCATCTTTGCTATTTCAGTGTCAGTATGTGGAACGAAACTTCCCACTCATAGCCCCCTTTGACGATCAGAAAATCACTTCTTTATAGATTTGTAAAAAGGATATGTTGTGATAAGAGCGGGCACTCGTCGCCCTCGCATGTCAACTTCAACTTCGACATCCAATGTCATCGCCGGCTCTAGCAGCGCGAAACCGATGCCAGACTTGAGCATCGGGGAGAAGTTCCCGCTGGTGAGTTGCCCGATAGATCGTCCTTGCAAATATACCGATGCACCTTCGCGTAGCGGCTGACGACCGGTTGACCGGATGCCAAAAAGTCGATAACGAAGTCCCCGCTCCTTACGAGACTCCACGGCCGCTTTCCCTCTGAAGTCAGACTTAGCGTACCCAACGACCCAATCCAGGTTCGCCTCGGGCGGAGAAACGCCTTTTTTCAGCTCGTGGCCATGCAGCGGTAGTCCCGCTTCCAGGCGCAAGGTGTCCCTCGCTCCGAGTCCAGCTGGAACAATGCCGACATTCAAGAGATCTTTAAAAAATGCCTGCGCAAGCTCGGCCGGAACGTAGCATTCAAAGCCGTCCTCTCCGGTATATCCGGTGCCAGCTGCCAGCGCAGTCTTGCCTTTGTACTCAAACTCAATGACTCGAAGCTTTCCGACAGCAGCGGCCTCAGGTACAAATGTCGCTGCGAGCTCCCGTCCCTTTGGGCCCTGTATAGCAATTAAGGCTCTATCTTGAGTTGTTTCTCTCCCACCCAGAATGTCACGCACGACATCAGAGTTTGCTGCGTTGGGCAGAACGTGGAAGTTGTTATTTCCAACCCACCAAACGATGAGATCATCAATTATTGAAGCGTCTTGCTCATCAAGGAGATGGGTGTACTGGGTGCGACCCTCGGCGATTTTGCCCAGGTCGTTACTGAGCTGATCTTGAAGATGCGAATACGTGTCACTTCCCTCAAACTCCAGCGTTCCTAAGTGAGATACGTCGAAAGCCACGGCCCTCGTTCGACACGCCATGTGCTCGGCAACGGTACCATCAGGATAAGACAGGGGCATTTCCCAACCCCCGAATGGCACCATTTTGGCACCTAGTTCCAGGTGCAAGTCATAAAGAGGAGTCCGTTTAGTCATTAAATCTTGATGCTAGCCATTTCGTCGAACAATCTCCTACGCTGCAATTTATTATTGAAGTGCAGATAACGCAGTGTGTCACCAAGCTTCGGTGCAGACAAGACACCCGACCTTTTAGGTTTCGAAAGAAATCCTAAGCACGGCGACTATAAGCGGAGCAAAATCAGTAGGTCGAAACTACCCAGTCTTCGACACCTGACGACCATCCGTTTTCCCCGGCTCATCTGAGTCGAACGGCAAAACCTGCTGATTTTCGTGAATAGTCGGCGGGTTCAACTCAATTATCTTGGTGTCTAGTTCGCGATGTAGATCGCTGAGTGACACCACAATGCCCATCACTAGCTGCTGCCTACGAAGCAGGTCTATGAGGTCTTCTCCATCTCGGAGATAAACGGACTTCTTGCCGACAACTATCAGATCAGCGCCGGTTGCGTCATCATCAAGGAGGATGCGCAACTCGATCATCGCAGACCTCACTGCCTTTAAGCTAAGCCCACCCGCTAGAAGCTGTTTGATTATCCTAAGCTGAATCAGATCCTGGTAAGAGTAGAGGCGCTGTGAACCAGAACCAGAAGCGTCCGCCAGCGATGGTCTAATGAGATCAGTTCTAGCCCAGTAGTCAAGCTGCCTATAGGTGATCCCAACTATGGCACATGCCTGCGGCCCTCGATATCCGTAAGCGGAATCCATTGGCCTCCCTCAATCCCTCGCCTCCGAAACAGTCGGAGAAAACAAACACAGTAATTACACGGCTTGAATATGCTACCCGATCAAAAGATTGTCGGCAACTATTAACCCTCAACTGAGAGAAACATAATGATTCGACTGGCTAGCAGATAGTCCTAGCTTCTACCTGAGCTTGAATCTCAGAATCAACCGACCCAAGTTAGTTACCGCTCCGAAATGATTATCCTATCTGGCAAACATTGTCGACAGCTAGTACGGCTCGCAGCGTTCTTGTCGGCGCCATTCTCCAACCGACGCAAAAGCCACCGCAAGCTCCCCTCGCTCGCTGAGCCCTCCGGCCGATACCTGAAATGCCATAACACTAGCTACCTGACATGCTTAGTACTGGACCGATACCAGCTGAACACCGCCGACCACAGCAGTTGGGGGATCTACCATGATGCTCCGTAGGTCTCCTCCCCCGCCCTGGCTTTTTGAATCGAGCTAAACCGTGCTCAGTCTGCATCGAAAATGCTTCTAGCCCCATGGCTTTACTGCTGTCTCCCCGTGGGAGCAAGGGGGCTTAAAGGATTGCAGCCAAAAGAAAAGCAGCATCTAAGTCCCAAAGGGCCGATTTTATAATCAGGATATTCTTGGCTTGGGTCTTGAATTGATGTCCTGAGTTGTACTCCAGGCACAACTTGAGGTACAAGGCTACTACTCGGGCACCATGGCGATGCACCATCGTCGTGGACCTCGACTCTACTTAGGACCTCGGACCCACTTAACGGCCGATCGAGTACCTGAACGATGCAATTCAACCAACGACTGCGCGGCGGGACTTCTTCTAAGTATCGCGATATAGACCGGACTCAGGTTTTGCCGGCGTCCAAACCGCCAGCCATCTTCTCCGATCCCGTCTATAGGGGGGGGATTAATTCTTCCTCATCTGTGATGTCAAAGGCCGACATCTTTATTGGTGTTCATACTCAGACCCGTTTCAGCTGTGTATAAATCCGGCGTCCGGGTCAGCCCAAAACCACTCAAGAAAATACTCAAAGTGACGTAACAGGATCAGCGATATTTAGCTCTAGGTCGCTCCGAGATCCGGTCACTTGACTACTAAAGTCGCTCGGCGAATCGAAGCATTCTGATCGCTAGCCTTTTCATTATTCTCCACATTGAAGGCTCGACATGGCAGGTTCGAGCTAATGATGGATCCTGACCAGCTTCAACAGTTAGGTTTTCGAAGACCTTATTGTCAGCAGAAAAGAGATTCTTCTAGTTCGCAATGCAGCGAAACGCAAGTTGTCCTTATCCAGTTTTCGCTCGGACTACTTTTAGATCACCCATTCAATAGTGTCGAAGGCCGCTTGACCCGACTCATCTCAGATCGACTAGTCGATTAAGAAAAGTCCTCGGGATTAATATGCTCCAAAAAATCTCTGAACTCTACAACCAGCTTTTCCGGATTTTCATCTTCAGCCGAAGCAGGGTCGTCGCTTTCCAGGGAGACTACAAACCCCTCGAGGGCCATAACTTCCGATGCAACAAACATAGGAGCCGCAACTCTTACTGCCAAGGCAACGGCGTCTGAAGGCCTCGCTGACACAACCACTACTTTTTGCTGTATCTTCAGCTCAACCTGTGCATAAAAAGTTGCATCAACCAGCTCAGTGATGACCACTTTTACGACGATCGCACCCAATGCCTCTACAACATCGCGCATTAAGTCGTGAGTCATCGGCCTTGGAGGTTCAATTCCTTGTACTGAATCGACGATAGCTTGGGCCTCGGTTCTGCCGATATAGACAGCTAAAGTCCTACCTGGTGGCTGAGACTCCTTCAGCAACATCACCGGCGTGGCTGAGCGCTGATCGATCTGCACGGCTGCAAGCTCAACTTCGATCATTGCTTGACTCTACTTCCAAATCTCATGCAATCTCAACGCTGCGTCAACTCGTTTAAACAAAAACTGACCCAAGAAGCATTCCTCAGCCGAGATACTTTGATAATTCTTTGGACAAGAACGCTTCACGCATCGTCCCGCCAAGCGACCTCAACTCGAGCAGTATCTGTTTGGCCTGCTCGCTTGCTACTGGATTTCTTTTTTTGAAAATAGGAGCAACTACCTGCTCCAAAAAGCCAAATTCGCGCTCGGCTGAAGTCTTGTAGAGCCTCAAATGGCGCGCCTCAATCCCAAAAGAGCGAAATCTAAGTACTATCCTGATCAGTGCCAATTCCTCCGAGGTATATATGGTCTCTCCGAATTCACTATGGCCAGAAATTAATCCAAACTCGACCATCTCTGCTATTTCAGCGATCCGAGCCCCAGTCAGTTTCGTTATCTCCTCTACCGTAAAATCGACCGACCCGTCAGCGTTTTGCACAGCTGGCACTGGTTCTTTGGGCTGGGAGTCGGCAGGCAGAGAAGGATTTGATCTTTTCTGAATCTCCGGCTGACGAGTTCTTCGTTCCGCAACTTTCTTGTCCCCTACTTGCGTCGCTGACGTGGGATTAACTACTGCTGCAGGAACAGACCGTCTGACCGACCCTGAAGATCTCGGTGCGGAAGCACTATTATCTTCGCTAGAAGCTAGATCGTCGGAAAGATCTTTAGTCGCTGCCTGGTTAGCAATCTGGATAGCAGGATCTAGATTAGCGTTCGAACCCAAAATTGGTTGATGCGATCCCGCCGAATGTAGCTTCTTGACCGACGCACGAACTGCGGATGAAAGACGCGAGATAGACTCGGGCACCCCCTCCACCTCAACTTCGTCGCCTAGATCTCCTCGCTCGGGTCCTGCAGACGTATCAGACAAGTCGGAAACCGAGTCGTCGAGTTCCTCACCAGTGAACTCCTTGGCATTCTCCAAATCATTCAAGCTCTCAGGTACTGCTGGCTCAAACATCAATGTCTGCGAGGGTTTCGACTCGTTATCTCGATCGCCTAGACGATCGCGAATTACCTTGAGCGGCATGAAAGTCTCTTTTTGAATGAGCAGAACGGCTTTTAGCCGCTCGACATCATGCTGATAAAATTTGCGGTAGCCCGAAGGTGTGCGTTCGAGGTCCAGCAGCCCCTTGGACTCAAGAAAACGGATCTTTGATATCGTTACGTCAGGAAATTCATCCCGGAGCCGCGCCAGAACTTCGCTTATGGACCAGTAGTCCCTCTCCCCGTCCAAGTTCCTAGCCCTCTTCTCCAGGTATGAGGAGGAATATAAAGCGGTACTTACCGATCTGTATCTCATCACCTGAGGAAAGTTCCGACTCGTCTGTTCGGTTCTGATTGTGATAGGTACCGTTCAGAGATCCGACGTCAGTAAGGAAGTATCGAGATCCAACTCTGCTAACTTCGGCGTGTCGCCTCGAAACGGTAATATCATCGAGAACTATATCGCTTTCCGGATGCCGACCGATTTTCGATACGCTTCTATCCAGGGCATACCAACTACCAGAGTCGACACCACCCCTGATCAAGAAGATACCTACCCCTTTGGGCAGGTTGACTTCAACGTTTTCCAAGGAGCCGACATACTCTATGGGGCCGATTGATCCCGTAGTCTCTTGCTCTGCCAGTAAAAGGGTTCGACCGCACGACGAACAGAACTTAGCTCCTGCCTGATTCTGATGACCGCAAAAGCCGCATATCAACGGGCTTCCCCTTTACTTACCGCCCAACACAAAATCCTCGGTTGCCACCTAAGGTGCAACCCTCAACTATAACCTTATGGTTGAGGTCTATGTGCCGACACCTGCCAAATACCAAAAGGTCTACGAAATGAGATCGCGATAACTGTCTGCGCTCAGAAGTCCTTTGAACTGGCCTTCATCTTCGGCCTCAACAACGCATATCCAGCCCTCCCCATAAGGGTCAGAATTTATTAGCTCCGGGGAATCTGAAAGCCGCTCGTTCAATTCGATAACTTTTCCGGAAATAGGCGCGTAGATATCTGAAACTGACTTAGTTGACTCAACTTCGGCAAAACTAGCGCCCGAAGTGACAGTAGCCCCAAGTGCCGGCAACTGCACGAAAACAACATCACCGAGGGCATCCTGCGCGTAGTCTGTGACTCCTATCCGAAGGTTCTTTCCTTCGATCCGAGCCCATTCATGATCTTTCGTATAACCGAGTTCATTTGGTATGTCCATCCTCGTAACATTAGTCAAGCTGTTCGCACCATGCACCGCATAAGATCAACGAGCTACTTTATTTGTATTTGTTTATCCACATTGGCGAAGACTTAAACCCACGCCAGACACTTTTAACTGCGTCACTCGGTATGTCGGAAGGTTACCTTGATAGGGCCGACCACTTGCCCAGATCATCGCTATCCTTTGTAACCACAGCCGGAAGGGTCGACCAAACCTACCTATTTCATATATTAACTCTTCACGCTTTCACGATCTCTACGAGCTTCTTGAAATACTGGAAGGCCGCTCCGAACAGTATCACAGTCCCGACAATTATTGCGCCTTCAGCCACCGTGAACAGCCCGTTAGAATCAATTTGGCTAGCCTTCGCAAGAATAGCTAGCGGGAAACTGGTGAGGAGAATAAAAGTGCCAAGTTTGCCGATCCAGACTACATCTAGGCGAACTTTACCCAATATTCCTACCATCAGCACAACGATGCTCACAATGATCTCCCTAGCTAGAACTACAACTATGAGCCACCTGGGCACGATTGAAAAGTACCAAAGCCCAGCTGAAGCGACAACTAGTACGATTCGATCGCAAGTTGGGTCAATTGCCTTTCCCGCAGTTGAAACTTGCCCGATTCTTCGTGCTACGAAACCATCTAGAAAGTCAGTGAGTCCCATGAGACCACCAAGCAAGGCGGCGAACAGCCTATCCTGAGGAATGCGCAGCCAGAATATAAACAGAGGCAGGACAAGGACCCTTGAGATACTTATGAAGTTCGGCAAAGTGATGACTTTTGATTCAACGGAGCGATTCGAGAACGACACTGCAATGATTCTACAAACCCGGTTCTGCTCAAACCCCATTACTTCGAACCAATCGAGATGGCAATCTACTTCCGTTTTTCGGCAACGCCGCAGCGAGCTGGGTCGATCTCTCCTAAAAATACAAGATACCTTGGTCAGCGATACAAGATAGACCGCTGCTTAGACCTGATTTGCACGGAAAACACCCTGAACATATAGTGAGGTCAAGCCCGAAGACGGTCAACCGAGTTGAGTCCTCACCTCGGCGGTCTTGTTGGCAGTCGACCTCAGTTCGACCTGAGTTAACTCAGCATCCATAAAACCTTTGGCTGTTGTTTGGATTCTTGGGAGCAACTCGATTACGGAACCGGAGGAGCCTCGATATCGATAGATATCGATATTGTGTCCTGAGCCACCAGTACCTCGCACTGTCCGACTAGAGAACGGAGCTGATCGGCAACTTCTAGTCGATCATTGGGATAGGCCACGTGAGTTATCATGGCTTTCTTCACATTTGCCCGGATAATCAGCGCTGCCAAGGTGGCTGGATCGTGATGTAACGGTGGGCCGCTGTAACTGTGGCCGAGACGCCATGTACATTCCGCCAAGAGGAGTTCCGTGTCCATTGCCAGCTCTTCAACGCTGCTTGACTCACCAGTGTCCGCCGTATAAGTCAATCCTTTACCTTGGGATTCGACCCGGATAGCAAAGGTGGGAATACTGTGACTCGTCCTCGCTGTGGTGCAATAGAATGGACCTAGGGTAAAACTGTCGGCACCGTCAACGGCCTTGAGTTCGAACACAGGCAAAAGATTTTCTTTCCCAATTTGCTCGAGCAATAAGTCGGCCACAGCCTTGGAGGAAAGCAGCGTTATCGGCTTCAGCGGCCGCTCGGCAAAAAGGCAGTAGTAATAGATCCCCACCAAATCAGCCCAGTGGTCACTGTGGCCATGAGATATAAAAATGGCATCGACCTTCGCCGGCGAGCACGCGCCAAATAGGTTGGACATCGACCCATTGCCGGCGTCAAGCAGGAAGTTATATCCATCTTGGCTCACGAGATAGCTGGAACAAGCGCTTTGGGGCCCCGGATAAGATCCGGAAGACCCCAAAATAGTCAGCTTCATGTTGTACCCCCCATGTCGCTCGCTATACCTGACAGGGCGCTATTTTAGTTATCCGCGTAATGCTAGGAGTGCCTGCGCACAGTCTCCGTCTTCGCTCGTCCTTAAAAAATACATAGGCTGGTAGTTCTGCTAGATTTTTTCTTGTGCACTTCGGGGTTTTTGAACTTCTTTGGTTCCCCTTCGGGTTCGTCGCGGTCATAGCAGCCTGCTCCTTGGTGTTTATGAGCAGGTACCGACACTACATGCAAGGCATAAGAGATCGCCGGGCACGAAGCGCCTGCTACGACATGGCGCTCACACTATCTGCCATCGTTGGTGGCCCAGTCCAGGTCAGAATTACAAGTGTAGTTTCCGACGAATCAGCGGTCTTGATTGGTTATTACCGAAGCGAAACCGCAGTCGAGGACAGCTCAGCGTCTGACAAAGAAAGATCAACGCTATTAGCATGGCTGCCGGATGGCGAATCTCTGGCGCTTGCAACCCTAAACCGATGGTCTGCAGATAACTGTCAGATTCTGATGTACCTGAACGCTACTGAGAAGATCCTTCAATTCCAAGGTCGAGCACTTGGGGACACCGTAGAACTCGCTCTAGTTCCGACACCCTGAGTCGGATATGGCTGTCAACTAAGCCGAAGGTCGACCTAGAATTTACCTGTGGCAGTCGACGTTGGTTATGTTGTGGCATTTGGAGGCGGCATAGTCTCCTTTCTTTCTCCATGTGTATTGCCCTTAGTTCCGGCCTATCTCTCAGTCGTCACTGGATTGGATTCCGGCGAGTTGACTCAGCGAGGATCAAAGAATTCTGCTCATATTGCGAAGTTCACCGGTCTATTTATTCTCGGCTTCGGAGTAGTATTTGTGCTCCTGGGTCTGTCGGCGTCTGCGGTTGGTAAAGCTCTGACTACGTATCACCAGACCATAACTAGGATCTCTGGTGGCGTCTTGATCCTCCTGGCCCTTTTTCTTCTAGGTTCTCTGGTCTTGAGGCTCCCCTCTATTTATGGAGAGGCACGCTTTCACCCTAACTTAGATCGATTCGGTCCATTTGCCGCTCCAGTTGCAGGAGTAGCTTTCGGATTTGGTTGGACACCATGTATCGGTCCAATACTCGGTTCAGTTTTGACCATGGCGGCAACCCAAGGGCATCTGGCTCGAGGAGCGATACTGCTAGCCCTCTACTCCCTCGGGCTTGGTATTCCGTTCTTGGTTATGGGTTTGGCTTTTGGGAAATTGACCGGCGCACTTGGCTGGATGAAAAGACACTTCAACGCTTTGACTTTGTTGTCGTCTTTGGCTCTACTGGGTTTCGGAATTCTCTTGCTCTTCAACAAGTTCACGCTTGTAACTATTGATCTTCAGCATTTCATGCAAGCCGTTGGCCTTGGAAGACTCGTGACGCTCGGCTAGTTACCAACCGATAGCTCCGTTCGCCTCTCATAACCCACGCTTTGGATATAGCACTGCCACGTCCAAGGTTGCCAAACACAGCAGCCTTATCGGTAGCATCTGCCTTAGGTGGCGCTCAACTGCTACTGCGACCCGCTTGGCTATTGTTGAGGCTGCCTCCGCGAGTTGACACTCTACGGACCCATGGCGCACATTACTGGATGGGTACAATTACACCGAATGGCAAACTGAATCGCTATCGAGTAGTGGCGCCTTGGAAGTTACGATAAGGATGCACAACAGGAGCCTATGTACTAACTTATTGCGCAGCAGGCTAAGAAATCAGTACCCTCCATTGAACAACGGGTGTCCACCTTAGGCTAACCGCTAGTCCACATTGCGCCCCCTCAACCATTTGCTGCTTTCGCAACCGAGTTCCAGCTCGGAGCGTCTATAGTGGATAGCGATTAGACCTCAAAGCGACCGAATGCTTCTGATGGCAAAGTTAAGGAAATTAGAGATGCGTAACCATGATGAGGGCTTCAAGCTGAGGTTCATTGTGTTGCCGTTCTCTGGTCGCGAACTCTAGCGGATAGTCCTCCTTCAGGCCCCCTTGACTTCCGCCGGTGCAATACGGCGAGGCCTTTACTTCAATCCAATAGTTATTCTCGCCACGCCCAACCCTTAACAGGCGCCTCACGGAGTTCGAAAGTTGTCGACCAAAATCTCTAATTTAACCCAGAACCAAAGACAGGTGTCCCTGGTAGCACTGTCTGAATTTGCCTCAGTCTCGGCGTCGATGGGACTGCCGGTTGCCGTTACATTCGCAATTTTGGATCGCGGTGGGTCTGCGTCGCAGGTAGGACTGGTTTTAGCTGCGGCCTCCTTTACATTTATTATCTTCTTACTTATCGGAGGCGTAGTCGCCGATAGAAGATCACGCAAACTAGTAGCCATGGCTTCCGACCTTTCGAGGACGGTCATCAGCGTGCTAATCGCTGCCGAAATAGCTTTCGGATCGGCAAATGAAACACAGCTAATTGTTTTAGCTGTTCTCTGGGGCGCCGCAAGGGGTTTCTTCACCCCATCTATAACGGCTCTGATTCCCGAAGTAGTTTCATCAGAATCGCTCCAGAAGGCAAACGCCTTCAGGTCGATGGCTGTTGCATTGGGTCAAACGGCCGGGCCAGCACTTACTGCCGTCATCATGGCGACCTACTCGGCCACGGCCGCAACAATATTTACCGCATTTCTGTACTTGATCTCGGCGATAGCGCTATCCCTCATCCACGCCAATCCAAGGGCAAGGTTGAGCCACGGTTCACACCCCATTACAGACTTGTTCGAGGGTGTGAAAGTGGTCAGGGAAAGAAAATGGGCGGCGCTTACTATTCTCTCTTACGCAGCAATGCACCTGGTCGCCTTTGGTCCAATATTGGTCTTGGGGCCGATCATAGCCCAGAGGCACCTCGGAGGAGTCAAAGCGTGGGGTCTACTGCTCGGAGCACAGGGCGTGGGAGGACTGCTCGGGTCTTTTGCCGGGTTCAAGATAAGGCCCAAGTATCCGATGCGCTTCATAGTAATTCTGACCGCATTTGCTTCGGCTTTCCCGCTATGCCTCGCTCTTCACGCTAGACTTTTAGTACTCGTACTTGCCTCTATCCTGGAAGGCATAATCTTTTCCTCCTTCGAGGTGATCTGGAGTACCCTTCTGCAGAGCAGCATTCCAAAGGAGGCGCTTGCTAGGGTAACTTCCTTAGACTGGATGGGCTCGACTGCAACTCTTCCGTTGGGAGAGCTTCTAGCATCACCAGAATCGCGAATCTTCGGAGTATCGGGCACCCTCTTCGTTGCTGCCGCAGCCATTGCCGTGGGAAATCTGGGGCTGCTCATGGCACGGTCGATCCGCTCAGTGAGACAGCCCTAAGCAGTTCAGACCATATTCAAACAATCGAAGCTTGCCATGTATTAATTTGATACGTGTATTACATGCTTACATCCATAACTTCTGCCATGGTTAGTGATATGGTTGACCTATGAAGGTTGCGATTTTTCCGTCTTGTATAGTCGATACCATTTTCCCCGAGGCTGGTGCCGCTGCGATACGTCTTTTGGAGAGGCTCGGGGTTGACGTCGATTTTCCACTTGAACAGACCTGCTGTGGGCAGATGCACCTCAACACAGGGTACGAAACGAGAGCTAGAAAGCTTGCGGCGAAACACCTGTCGAGTTTCTCTCAATATGACTGGGTTATCGGGATTTCTACGTCATGCACCACAACGGTCAGGGAGTTCTACCCTCAACTCTTAGGAGCTACCAGCGCAGAAGTTGGTGGCAGCGGCAAGTTTCTCGAGCTGAGCGAATTCCTGCTGGATGTTCTCGGCGTCACAGAATTGGAAGGCACCTTCGCAAAAAAGGTAACGTTCCACACGAGCTGCCATTCATTGCGTGGAATACATCTGGGTGACAGGCCCCAGAGGCTACTAAGCATGTTGGAGGGAATCGAGCTCATTCCCCTTCCAAAATCCGACTCATGCTGCGGATTTGGCGGAACTTTTTCAATTAAAAATTCTGCTATCTCTACAGTGATGATGGAGGAGAAGCTTGCCAACGTCTACTGGACGGGAGCAGAAGTACTTACAGCCGCTGACTCGTCGTGCTTAATGAACCTAAGCGGGGGAATACAAGCCGCCAAGAAGCAATTAACGGTGATGCACTACGCAGAAATACTCGAAATTGCCACTCGTCAATCACAAAAGAAATTATTGAACCACTCGGGGGGAAGGTGAGTAAAACCTCTAGCACTATCCACGGACCAAACGGAAGCATCCCCAAGGCCAATACTTGGCTCTTGCGCACGGAACATCATGGCGAAGAACGGGGTAGAATTTTTTTCAAATCCCGCTCCACCAGGGAAATCCGCAACCTCCAGATGCGGAAGAACATAAGCCACGCCACCACGACCATAAGGGAAAAGCGAAAAAGGGTAGTCTCTGAGGTCCCTAATTGGGAAGAGCTCAGAACTCGTGCGTCCCAGATCAAGCAGCACACCCTTGCCAACCTTGATGTCTATCTCGAAGAGTTTGAGCGCAATGTTACCAGGGCTGGCGGCAAAGTGCATTGGGCTAGGGATGCTGCGCAAGCGAGGGAAATTGCACTCGAGCTGGTGCGCGAATCCGGGGCTTCATCTGTAATCAAGGTTAAGTCGATGGTCACCGAGGAGATCGGCCTGAATGCTTACCTATCAGAGAACGGAATTGAACCCACAGAGACCGACTTGGCCGAGTTGATTTGCCAGTTAGCCGGGGATGAATCCTCGCACATTCTGGTTCCTGCGATACATCGTAATCGAGTAGAAATTCGGGACATTTTCGAGGCAACATTCGCACAAAAGGGCTCGTTAGAGGCCGATCCTCCAAAGATCGCCGAGGCGGCACGCAAGCACTTGAGAGAGAAGTTTCTGCGTTCTACGGTCGCAATTAGCGGCGGCAATTTCTTGGTCGCTGAGACCGGGTCAGTGGCTATAGTCGAGTCCGAGGGAAACGGACGAATGTGTCTAACACTTCCCAACAACGTTATAAGCATCGTAGGGATTGAAAAGCTCATTCCGACCATGGAAGACCTCGAGGTCTTTTTAACTCTCCTCCCCCGCTCGTCGACGGGTGAAAGGATGAACCCCTACACCACCATCTGGACCGGAAGGCCACCAGCCCAGATGACTCCAGAAAGGGAGACAACTGAGGACAGGAAATCCTATAACATAATACTTTTGGACAATGGCAGGACTAGGGTACTCTCTGACGAAGTCGGTAAGCAGGCGCTCGCATGTATTCGCTGTTCTGCCTGTTTGAACGTATGTCCCGTCTACGAAAGGGTTGGCGGCCACTCATACGAATCCGTTTACCCTGGACCCATTGGGGCCATACTCACACCCCAACTTGTCGGGGACGCTCTGGCTGGGGATTTGGCGTTCGCTTCCACGCTGTGCGGCGCCTGTTATGAAGTATGTCCGGTGAAGATCAATATTCCTGAAATCCTAATTCACCTCCGGTCAATTCACTCAGACCACAAACGCGACAGCGTCTCGGGAAACTTAGAACGTGGCTCATTTGGTATCGTCGGAATTGTGATGGGCAATACGAATCTATTCAACATCGCCTCTGCCTCGGTCAGCCGTATTCTCAAGTATGGAGGACCCATACTGAACAAGATCGGCAAGTATTTGCCGCCGATAAATGGTTGGGTCGAGTCTCGGAACTTACCAAAAGCTCCGAACGATTCATTGCGAGACGCTTATAGGAAAGGAACATTAGATGCCCTCCTCAAAAAATGAGATCCTGCAGCGGATTCGTCAGGCCAACACCTCCCAAGTCACCGGAGTCCGAACCCAATCGACGCTGATCCGAACGACGCCAATGGGTGATTCTGAGGCAAAGCTTGACCACGACGATCTGGTTAAGCAGTTCATCGAACGGGTTGAAGACTATCGCTCGACAATGGTCGAAATTGGTCCGGATGAACTCGCTTCGGCCTTCGAAAAAGTCCTCTTAGGTATCGAAGCACGTGAAGGCTTCGATACCATCTGCGTCGCCCCTCCCCTACTCCATCTTTTCAATAAAACTGTCGCTGGCTATAAGGTAACTCACCCGGACCGCCTGACGCTTAAGGATTACAATTCGAAGGTGTTAGGGACGCTCACTGGCTGTGCAATTGGATTGGCTGCATCGGGCACCATTATTTTCAATTCATCTGACGATGAAGCGCCAGGGATATCGACCTTAGTTCCCGATCACCTCTTCGTTGTCATAAATGAGAGTCAAATAGCCCAGGACATTGTGGGGGCGATAACCTCTTTTGACTTAGGTCGGCCTTTGACAATGGTCTCGGGACCATCGGCAACTTCAGACATCGAGCTTGCTCGCGTAGAGGGCGTCCATGGGCCGAGAAACCTAACTGTCTTTGTCGTCCGGCAGTAGAAGCAGCGCTTGCATCTAAAGCAATCCACCATTAGGTGCCTAAAAACAAGAAAGTAAAACGGTCCTTCGTGACACTAAGACCTCCAGCTGCGCAGGGGCCCGTCGCAGCTGGAGGTTTCTGGTGAGTAGCGGCTGGTCACGATACCAAAATGCCGCGGATCATTTACCGTCATATTCATAGATATCACAAATGGAGCCAGGCAAACTGCCTGATGGCACAACATTCAATCCAGCGATTGACGATCTCGTCAGGCGGGCCTTCAAAAACCATTTCTCGGCAGCCCTTACCCAAAACCAGGTCTGAGGTAATCCCAAAGGGCCATCCTCTGGCAGCTAAACACCATTCAATGAGCAGTTGTCCTTGTAGGACATCTGTCGGATCACATGACGCTTTACGGACGCGAACAGAGATCCGATATCAGATGCAACAGGCGGTCGAACACGCCTCGATTTAATACTGGGCCAGCCATCGCTACGCCGTCAAGATTAAGTCCGTGCATGTACAAGTCTGCTCCCCGGAACCTACCTGCGCAAAGTCGCAATAGCCGCACCAAGTGAATTCGGCCATCACCAACCACCAGCTAATCTGCCAATGCTGCTTGACCAGCGGCCTTTTGCTTGGCCCTGAACGAGCGGTTGTGACCCTTTAACCAGCGCCCAGAAGATTTTGGCTTTTTTGTGTCTCCTCATTTCTGCTGTTGCTCTATCACGGATTTAGCTATTTTGAAGGCGGTATTTGCGGCTGGGATGCCGGCGTAGACTGCCACTTGGAGAAGGACTTCAGAAATCTCGGCCTCACTAAGTCCATTGTTTAAGGCTCCCCTAACGTGTAGTTCTAATTCGTCCAGCCGACCTAATGCCGCAAGAACGGCGACCGTTGCGATGGATCTTGACCTCAGGTCGAGGCCCGGTCGGCTCCAAACGCTACCCCATGCGAAGTTAGTTATCATCTCTTGCAGGGGTCGTGAAAAATCGTTTGCGTTTGCCAGTGAATTCTCGACGAACGAATTCCCGAGGACCATTCGCCTAATTTTGGAGCCTCGCTGATGAGAGGTCCCAAGTAAATGGTTGAGTAAAAGCTCGGAGAACTCCGCAGGCCTCTCGATATTGACCAAGTGAGAACTGTTCGCAATGACTGCGAGGCTCGCTTCCGGAATAGCTTGCTGCATTTCAAGGGCCGTCAATGGTGTGACCGACAAGTCCGATGAGCCAGCAATCACCAGCGTTGCCGCCGATATTTTCGGGAGCGAATCCCAAAGATCCATCTCCGCTATGGCACCACAGCAGGAAGCATACGCCTCACCATCAACTGTTTCGAGCATTTCGCTAAGAAGGTCAGCAAGTTGCGGCGTTTCTGTCACGAAGTCGGGAGTAAACCACCGTTTCAAAAGCTGGGGGATCAGGGCGACAGCTCCATTAGCTCGCACAAATTGGGCTCTCTCCTCCCAGATGGCAGCGCTTGGCATCCGCGGAGATGCGCAGCACAACACTAGTTTTTCGATCCTTTCTGGAAAGTTCGAAGCAAGATACATTCCAGTCATTCCACCTAAGGAGAGTCCTACAAAGCTGAAGCGGCTGATTCGCAGGTCGTCTGCGAGGTTGATCACGTCTTCCGCCAGATCTCTTATTGAATCTGGCCCAGGAATGACCGAACTAAGTCCGTGACCGCGGGTGTCGTACTGTATGACTTGAAAATATTGCATTAGCTGCGCGAGCTGCGGACTCCACATTTTCATCGTGGTTCCCAGCGAATTGGAAAGTATCAGTGGGGGTCCGCTTTCAGTGCCGACTATTTGGTAACCAAGCCTTGGCATTTCAATGGCTCCTTTGCACGTGAGATTTGGAGTGAACTTTTTGAGAATGATTTCAGGTTAGCGAATGACATCTTTAGATCAGTGAGCGGAACTTAAAACCGTCTCAGAGCATTCCTGCTTCTTTCCTGCACTTTCGAATAAGGTCTAGGGAGAAGGTCAATTTGCCAAAGTTATCGCTCAAGATCTATGCGAAGCGGAGTCAAGAAATTGCTCAGCTGCTTGGATTAGTGGCTATCCAACGAAATAGGTAGCCGATGTAAAGATTAACAACTTTGATAAACTCCGGCCAGCGACTCGAAAATAGTCAGAAGGTTTCGAGGTGTAGATGATCCGTGCCTAGTAAACGCCACGAATAATAGTTCAGAATTCCGGTGCTCCCTCGATGGGCGTAATCCAGTTAATTTGCATGTTGCATCTCAGGGCTGTGACCAGAATGATTGGACCTCCTAGGTAAAGGAGTTTCTGAGCCGTGAAACCTGCTTAGCTTTGAGAAAATGTCATTACGCCGATGCCTCACCAAATCGCGGACGGGGTGGTCAGCTGTACTGCTAGCATCTCGCCGTCCTCATCCGAATTTGCATAGCGCCGCTGTAGCCGACCTCAAAGTGAGACATCCGCCTTCAGAGAAACGCGACAATGTGACAAGCCCCCTTCATCGAATCGAGCGCCACCTAATGGTACTTTGAGCAGACAACCGACGACCGAGATCGATCCGGTCGCTAAGTCATTCACTGGGTATACGCTGCGAAGGATTCGCAGATTGCCACGATTAAATTCGCATCCTCGTCCAACCAGTTTCTGCATTGGATCCATCAGTGAGCGAACAGTTCCACCCCAACGCTCAGCAAAGCAATTAAAAGCTAGGCGGGAAGGACTTTGATAATGTTCGACTATCTAGAGTCACACTATTTATAGATGACCATCTAACTGAGATGCCTGTCGGCGATATCTATGACTTCACCCGATTGCAGACAGGCGACCATCGCCTCATCGTTAGCTCTTATCACCTTGAAAGAACCAATGAACGCCATATCGGTCGGCAAGATGCCCATACCTCCCAAAAGGCATATTTCGCAAATCATCCAAGAGCGCCGGGTCCGCTCCGATTGAAAGGTTATCGAAAATTGCTCTCAGTTCTCCATACGATCCTCCGTTTAGGTACATGCACACGGTATTCCCTGACCTCGGTTTTCTCATTTGGTGCAGCCAGTCGGTAGCCGTGAACTCGACAGCACCACTCATCAGATGTGCATTGATAACCTTTTCATGTAGTTCTGACCGAATTTGGTCTTTCATCGGTGTGTCCTTTACCTTCGTAAGGACCAACTCTCCACCGAAACAAGCCTTGTAGAAGAGCATCGCTTCGGCGCAATCCCCATCAAATAGCAAGAAAGGTGTAAGATTTAGCATGCCTACTCCTTCTATTTCGACTCATTTACTCCTCAAGATACTGTAGCAAAAAGCGCTGTATTGACGATGGAGATACGGGGTGTCCTATCGAAGACCTGATGCTGATCATCTAAGAGAGCTAAGCACTGGAACATTGAGCGCGACAATCGAAATGCTTTGAAGCATTGGCGCCGCGATGTCGCAAAATCTTGTGATGAGCGAGAAGCTTAACGAATCTCGATGCTTAGGACTTTCCCAACGTAGACCCTATCCGCTTTTCGAATTGGAGGAATTAATTTATTCTTTATTTCAAAGCGCATCGAGGGACTCTCGGACGAACGGCGATCAGTTGCTACCCACCACCCTGGCGACGGATGACCTGGTCGAAGCGGTGTCCACAAGGAGATTGAAGAGTATGACTTATTATAGACACACTGATCTAAGCCCTCGACGGTAGATAACGCTCAGGTCTGCATGGCTGTCGCCAAGCAGGTTTCATGGCACGGCCATTTAATGGATTCCCATTGATCCACCTCGAATCTTGCCATTGGCCTGCGATGGTCAATCCAAAAGATCAAACACCTTACTTAGCGCTTCGCAAGCACCGGTAAGATGCTCCGTGAGTAGTGCCTTTGCGACGTCTCCGTCTCCAGTTTCCAGAGCCTTAAGAACTGCGCCGTGCTCGCCCACTATGCGCTCTTGTCCGAGTGCGTAACGCGACTGGACCATAGACAGGTGAATTTCCCCTAGAAGTTGCGCGTAGAGGTTCGAAAGCCTCGGACTTTCGGCAGCATCTACAAGGCTTCTGTGAAAAGCCAGATCTGCCGCCACAAAAGTCGAAGGAGGAGCATCCTGATGAACCTCGGCTAACAAAATGACTGACTTCTCGGCTCCTTCAGGAGTAATTCTTTTTTCAGCAAGATAGCTAACCACTGATGCTTCAATGTTTATCCGAACGAAGTAGATATCTTCGACATCTCTTCGAGTCAGTCTAGGAACATAGGCCGGCTTGTTTGCCTCTCGCCTAAGAAGTCCACTGTGGACCAATGAAACAATGGCTGCCTTTGCGGTAGGTCTAGATACTCCGTAATTTGCCGCCACCTCGGTCTCGGTGATCATCGAGCCCGCTCCAAACACTCCATCTAGAACCTTTGAACGTAGGTCATCGGTCAGAGCGTCAGCAATAGACACTGTCCTGAGGACACCACCAAAATTTGAACCGATTTCCAACTTGTCCCTCTTTAAATACGGGTATTTGCTATATGCTACATGCTGATCAGACTCCAATACCGAAGAACCGATCGTCAAGATCTGGAAAACTATATCGGCCTGATATGGTCACCCACAGTACCGGTAATCGAAAAGACTCGATGTCAAGATAAACGACAAAATACCTTAGAAAGCTTCATTTTCGGCAGACTACCTTCTCCAATCGATTTCTCCATATCTATGTGAACTGAATGGCAGAGACTCAATGGGAAATGGGCTCGATCCGCCTCAAGACAGTAAAGCGATCGATGCTGGAGCAAAGCCAATGCTCATTTATCAGAACATTCTCACTTAGGGAACAAACGCTCACGCGGAGGAACTGTGATAGGTCCCCGCCTCAGAAGGAGTGCAGGCGGCAAGACCCACTGCTGGCTCGTGAGCGTCAGAACCCCACACCCAGCGAAGTTCCCCTCTTCCTTTTTTTTGAGTTATCCATGGTCCAGCTAGCGGCAACCTTCCGTGCACACCAGCGAACTGCCGACGCCACGCGACGCAGAGAGGGAAAATATTCTCTCAGCAAAGCTTAATTCACTCTCGGCTGGTGCAAAGGCCATCTTCCCTGCAAGATCTTTCAAGGCTTGGCGAAACCATCGTCGTATTTCCAACCACAAAAAGCTTCCAACAGGACCTCCGTGCCGAGTCCCGATCGATTCCCGCATAAAAATTTTCAACCTCCATTCGCCACCAAAGAAAACTAAATGTATTTATTAATTTGTATACGTGTCATACATGATTGCATCACGTGTTTGCACCTGTGACATACGTCATCTAGACTTTTTTACAACAACCCGTCCTTGAGACGATTTTTCAGCAAAGGAGGCTCCAGGGTGAGCATCATGGAAAGGGCAGTGGATACTGCCCTGCA
>JABEUM010000169.1 GCA_013044475.1 Acidimicrobiaceae bacterium
GGGATTAATTAGACCTGATTGTGGCCGAGGTCGCTTGCAGGGTATCGAGAGACAATCAAAAAGGTCAGCTGTTTGCGAGGTTGTTAGTATCGCCGGTTTTAAGACCACTCCTACAGGCAGTTAATGATACTTAGATTCAGCTTCTCTTGCCGCAATGAGTTACGACAGAATCTCCCGATGCTAGCTCCGGAGTGCTTTTTCCTTGGGTGTTTCCTTTGCCGCTACCACCACTATGGTCAAGACTACCCATAAAGTACCGGCAGCGATGAGATGTATATCGGCCCAAAAGGCACTTGATTTGGTGAGGGCTGAAGCTGCTCCGAGAGAGGCGACACCGGCCAAGAGGAGCAGTAGTACCACCGACCAAATTCGCCAGATTTTTGTGCCAGCTGACCAGCCGTGAGCCACCAGCACAATGATTGACGCTGCAGCAACAGTGGCAAAGAATCGATGAGCCAATGCTACATAGATGAGCCGCGTGGGGCCTGGGTCGAAGCATACAGGCCAGGTCGGACAGGCTGCTCCAGCCCCGGCTGCCACAACGATGCTCCCCGAAAGGAGTAGCACAAGTGTCGACCCCAATGCGACCATTCCCCACCGTTTGCTGAGTGGAGATAGCGGGTATTCGGCTCTGCCGGAGAAGGCGATCACCGCGGTTACCACGGTGACGGACAGGAATATCAGGCCCACAATCAGATGGAGGGTTACCGTCCAAGGCGCATTCTTGGCCAGTACGGTTAGCCCACCCAAAAATACTTGGAGAATAACCAGCGCCAATGAGACCAGAGCTGGCTTTTTGGTTGCTATAGAGTCCTTTGAGCGTCTAGCTAGCAGGTATGTAGCGATTACCAGGACGCTGACGATCGAGGCAAGGTATCGATGTGATTCTTCGAGAATTGGATGGAGATGGTAAATAGGTCCCAACTGGTCGTAACAGAGCGGCCAAGACGGGCAACCCATCCCCGAGTTGGTCACCCGGACGGTACTACCGAGCCCGACTAAAGCCAGCGTGAGCGCAGCGGTGGCTGCGGATAGCCACGCAAGCTTGCTGTCCCTTTTGGGTCTTGAGTTCGACTCTGGATCTGAAGTGAGATCAGGAGTTGTGTCGTTTAGCATCTAATTCTCCGAAATATGGCTCAGCTTGAAGCCTTTGTTGTTTCTCGATCTTGCCAGATGGATTGGTTTGGGTCAAAAATCGAACTCACCGTCGGGCTAGGTTCTGATACAAAGAACCCCCCTTGCAGGCACGGATCAAGATGAATTACTGTTTGGCTCGCTTGATGGGTCGGCGTTCCTTCTGAGCGGACCGATCTTTTTTTCCTGATCCTGGCCGAGGAAGCGGCCAATGACCGGTATCTCCCAGAACGATTCGGCTTTGGCGACCGACAACAGGACCGACGGTAGGTTCTCGAGTTTGTCGTAGATCAGGTAGCGAGGAGACCAATCCGGGTCAAATTTCGAGTTGAACTTCCAGAGGGACTCGATTTGCATTGAGTCGGAGAGTCGTTTAAGCACCATCTTCTCCACTCGCTGGGTTATGCCATCGCCTCGCTCTCCTGCGAGAACTCCGCGCATGGTAGCAAAGTTCAATGAGAGATGAGTTTTCCCTCGGGTCTTCAGATGCTCGATTGTTTCAACTATCATGAAGTCAATCAGACCGTTTGGATGTTCCCCAATGTCCCTCCGCATCAGATCCAAGCTGTATCCATCGATGCCCGGTGCTGGAACCCACTGGCAGAAACCGACCAGAGTGCCTTCTGGGTCGTTACAGCAAGTGATCAGTATCTCCTCGTCGGCTGGATCGGCAACTCGTCCAAGCGTCATCGAGAAGCCTCTCTCGGCGTCGCCCTTTCGGGATCGCGTCATTACTTCCATGATCTGATCTCTTACCACTGGGGTAATCTCTGACGGCGTGCGAAACTCGGAGGTGTAACCGTATTTCCTTACTCGATTCACTGCTTGACGAAGACCCTTGTGCGCCTTTCCTTCCAGTGATAAAGCGGTCACGTCGACTACCGCTTCATCTCCGATGTAGTACTCATGTAATCCGACCGAGCGATAGAAATCGATCCATTCCTGTGACGCACCCAGTACTGCCACCGACTTCCCTCTCGATCGAAGAGTCGAAATGAGCTCTTTAGCAGCCTGTTTTGCACCCACTTCTGGTCCAATTGGGTCGGGTGATATGAGACAGGTCGATCCATAGTTTGCGTAGGCGATCAAGGTGTCATGTGATACGAAGTGTTCTTTGTCATCGCGCAGGGCAAAGTAGTCCAGAGTTCCCTTGGAATAGTTAGCGACTATTTCTCGATCGGTCAGCCCGGAGGAAGTTCGAAAATAGTGTTCCGACGTTAGCTCTGCGACATATGGAAGGAAGAGCCCCGCTACTAAGTAGATTGCGATTCCGATTGTCGTCGTGAACAGTGTCGGCGAGATAAAGCGATTCAGTAGATGAGGAAGGATTCCAATCGGGGACGCAACCATCCGAGAGGCCGCTGCGACAATTGCTCTGGTGATGGTGATCCGTCTCGAGTGTCGCTGGAAAGTACCATCGAGCCAAATGGATGCCGTCCCGATCAGCAGGGTGAGGATCCAGTAAGAAATGGCCTTTATTATTCGATTTAGAAACTTTTCGCGAGACCCTCTTTGATCGAAAGCGGCCCGGTTTTGCAGGAGAAAGGCGAGGAGTAATAAGAGAGCGGTGGCCTCCTCGAAATCGCCACCTTTCAGAAGATTTGATAAAATTCCAATAGCGACCGCAGCCGTCGAGATGGTCCAGGCGAGTCTCTGGCCTTTTGAGATTCCGAAGCTCAAACCTAAAAGCGCAACGCCTATGAGGGCTGTTGTCGCATCTGCAAAAGTCGCAACATTAGAGGGAAGGAATTCTAGTATGTCCCTAAGTCTGCTCCGCAACGGAGGGGTCAGGGCCGAGGCCAGGTCGATGATGCCAAGGGCCAGGACGGAAATATGGGCTATTCGGCGCGGCCTGAGAAACCTGATGAGCTCCCTCGGGTCTATTTCGGCGTAGTCCTGTCCGTCTGGAAGGGAAGCGATAAGTGAAGGCACCTTCGGGAAGGTCCGGTCTTGGTTGGAGACTATTCGATTAATGAGAGGAGCGTACGTCGATGCGGTGAATCCAAAAAGTTCTATTCGAAGGGTGTCATTTGCACTCAGTTCGAGCCAACTCACCTCGGAGATTACCGAGTAGCTAGCAGGTAGGCCCAATCGGCCTGGCATCTTTTTGAGAATTGGCAGGGTGCCGCCTGGATTGGCAAAGTAACCAGATCCGACCTTGATAAGTTCAGGCTGGCGGTTATGGGCGACTATTAGGGCCTTGTAGCCCCTCCGCAAGACGCCTTGGGCGCCGATCCTGCTTGCGATATTTAGATCCCGTTTCGTGCCCATGGTTGTCGGGGAGGCCTTGGAAAGTGCCGAATATACCCGCTGCGCCAGGAAGAGGATTATCGAAATTACCACGATGATGTCGATGAGGGCGGTAATGGACAATAGTTCTATTCGCAGTCGGCCAAGGGACCTAAGGCCGTTCAGTCGACCAATTCCAGGGAGAGCCCCAAGCAGGGGTATTCGCACGAGGACCATCAATGCGATGGGTATCAAAGCAAAGATACTGTACTTGAGGACTTTGGAGTAGACGATCCGAGAAGCAGCCAGGCCAGCCAGGTCCTCCGGGTCTTGAAGTCGCTCGGCTCCCCAGAGTAGTGACGAACCTTCTCGCAGTGACTTCGGCAATACGTCTTTTAGGCGATGTGTTGCCCATGGAGTATCGAATGGCGAATAAGGGTCAGAGGCCCTAGCATGCTCATCAAATTCCCTGCCGGAAGTAATTAGAACACGTTCGGTCCGGTTCAGTGAATGAAAGCGAACTTCTAGCTCTAAACATAGGGTCGCTCCTAGTCGGGCGGTGACCACGTTGGATAATTCTTCGTCCCACGCGAGGGAGCGGTCTTTCAGCCCCGGCACGATGATCACGCGCCCATTGTGGTTTTTTGTAAAGTTGGCGATGAAGTCGACAACCTGCTCGTTGGTGTCAAGGGCTCCTTTGGCTGATTCCCCCTCACTAGTAGTCGGATCAGCGTGGCCGAGGTCCAGGAGGTTGCCTAAGACGATCAGGTGACCATCGCCCTTGAATTCTGCTAAGGCTTCGACGAGCCTCGAAGTGTTCGAACTGGAAAGTCTCGGATCGCTGGAACTGGTCAGGTTGGAAAGGCTTAAGTCCGAAACAACTAGTACTTTTTCGTTTTGGGATACGTCTAAGAAGCCCTGCCTTGGACACCACTTGGATGGGGTAAGCAAGTAACCATTGAGGTTTTCCGGCAAATTAAAGCACCCCTCTGTGTACCTCAAACATCTCTACAAGGGCTCGGAGGGGAAGTGGTAACTGCCACGTCGAATCGGATTGATAGGGCCGACTAATCCCGAAAGTTCGTGAACTGCAGCGGAATGTCAAAGTCGGCTTCCTTCAGGCTTTGTATTACCGTCTGAAGGTCGTCTCGCTTTTTCGAAGAAACCCTCAATTGATCTCCCTGGATGGATGGCACTGTTCCCTTTAGGGCGAGGTCTCGGATGAACTTGGATATCTCCTTCCCTTTCTCGGTGGAGATCCCTGCGACCACTTTGACACTTTGCCTTACCGAACCTTTAGAACCTTCTACGAGGGGACCCCTTTCCAAGGCCTTCAGCGATACTTGCCTTTTTACAAGTTTTTCCTCGAGCACCACCATGAGGGCTTTTATCCGATCCTCGGTCGAGGAGGAGAGTTTGATCTCTTTATCAGATATTTCGATTTGCGAGTTAGTGTTTTTGAAGTCGAAGCGGGTGGCTACTTCTCGACCCGCCTGATCGACGGCATTTCTAACTTCTTGCATATCAACTTCCGAAACAACATCGAACGTAGGCATAATCCGTTAGGCTATCCTGTTCTAACATGGGTCGGTGCCCGAGTGGCCAAAGGGAGCAGACTGTAAATCTGCCGGCACAGCCTACGGGGGTTCAAATCCCTCCCGGCCCACCAAATTTGGTGCCCGGTCTTGGTGACAAGATTGGGCACTTTGCTTGTGTGGTTCATCTCGAAAGGTGCCAGTGATCCGTTCCTTGCAGACCGATTCTTTCAAGTCCCTCTACTGCGGGAAATTAGACTGACGACATGGCTGTTTTCGGCTTAAATCCCCTCAGATGGCATGCGGAAGACGCCCCTAAGGGTATCCGGCTTGAAGCCTCTGATCTAGTAGAGCCAATCGTAATTGGGCTCGTCGCATCGGTGTTGATACTCGCCGGAACCCTTCAAAAGAACTCCCCATTTACTTCCAAGATTCCCGGTTCTTGGTTTATCGGTGTTCCATCCCATCCGGTGTCGGGAAATCCGTTGCTCGAGTTTCTGGCTCGATGGCTCGTTTACCTAGGGGTGGCGCTCGCTTGCTACGTCTGGGTGCGCTTCGTTAGGCTGGTCCGAAAGGGATACCGAATCTCGCCTCGGGCGCTGTGGAGCGCCTTTTGGACCTGGATTACCCCCTTGATGATTGCCGGGCCGCTCTTTTCTAGGGATGTCTACTCCTACGCTGCCCAAGGAGAGATGGTGGCTAGGGGAATAGACCCCTACTCCAACGGCCCTATCGCCCTGGGCTCGAACAGCTACCTTGCGACCGTGGACCCATTCTGGGTTAAGGCAAAGGCGCCATATGGGCCATTGTTCCTCTACGTCGATGGACTCTTCGTCCGATTTACTGACCATAACCCCTTGGTGACGGTGCTGTTGCTGAGACTGTTGGCGCTGCTGGGCGTAGTTTTAATCGGAAAGTATTCGATGAGGATAGCCACGTCACTTGGCAAGAGTCCAACGCTGGCTTTCGTTCTTGTTGCCCTGAATCCAATGGTGATGTACCACTTTGCATCGGCGGGACATAATGATTCGATAATGGCGGGGCTCATGCTCGCTGGGATCGCATATTTTCTTGAGGGTAGGCGGATTGTCGGAATAGTCTTCTGTGCGCTAGCGGCTGCGGTCAAGATTCCAGCAATAGTGGCGGTTGGCTTTTTGGGCTACAACTGGATCGATGTCAAACCCTTTAGGAAGCGACTCCGAGGCGCCGCACTGGCAGTGATAATCACCGTGGTGGTTTTCGGCGTTTTGAAGGTCGTATCTGGTCTCGGATGGGGCTGGCTCTTGGCGCTCTCAACCCCGGGGGTAGTCGTTACATCGGTAGCTCCGATGGTAGCCTTGGCCGATTTGGCACATCAGATTACCAACGTCATAAATTTTGGTGCCTCTTTTACCACTTATGTATCGATTTTCCGTCTCGTCGGACTGGCTATGGCTGGACTGATAGGGCTCGGACTCCTTTTGACCTCCGAGCGAAAGAATATAGTGCGGTTCATCGGTATAACTATGGTCACGGTGGTAGTTCTAGGTCCTGTGATCCAGCCTTGGTATATCGCTTGGGGTCTATTGGTGCTGGCCTGCTCGCCTGGGAAGCTTACGACTTGGGGGACCACGGCGATCTCCTTAGGCTCGATAGTTCTTGGCATCCCAGGTGGTCCATCAATAGCTTCGTGGATCTTATATATATTCGTCGTCTGTCTCGCAGTTGTGATGCTTGGAGCGAGATTGCCTTTCTCTCCTGGGCGCCTTCGTAGGATGTCGCAAAGGGTAGTTGATGACGGGGTAGCTCGAGTAATACACGCTGTGGGGTTGTATCGAGGAGCGGAGCCTGAGTAATTTGGATTTGAACCTTCACGCCGAGCGGGCCCCAACGTTAGCTATCGCTACCGAGAGAGTGGTGATGATCGAACCTAGGCTTAAGAAGCTTGTCGATCTGGTCGGGCTTCCGACCTTTTCCCGCTACGACGACGATGAATCCGTGAGCGTTCGAGACTCAGAGCCCGAAGGACGTGACTCGTTCAGCGTCTTGGTTAAGGCGATTGCGAATCAGCAACTTTCCTCTAAGGCCGCCTCGACAATTCTCGCTCGACTCCGAGGAGCCTGCGGTGGTGTGATAAATGCCCAAGGCATCGTTGGCTTGGAACCAGAGGGCCTAAGACCGTTAGGATTTTCTGGTTCGAAGTCACTCGCTCTCTTTGAACTCGCGATGCACGCAATCGATAAGAGCCTCATTCTCGATGGGATTGACCACCTGTCCAACGAGGAGATTATTTCTGTGATTTCGTCCCAGAGAGGCTTGGGAAAGTGGAGCGCCGAAATGTTTTTGATCTTCCACCTGGGCCGATTGGACGTGTGGCCGATCGACGATCTTGGGGTAAGGAAGGGCTATTCATCGATATTTGGTCTTGAGGAGTTGATCAAACCTAAGATGCTAGATCCACTTGGGGAAAGATTCAGGCCCTACAGGTCGATCTTGGCCTGGTACTGCTGGGCCGCGGTGGATCAGGGAAATGAGCTTTGGGATTGATCTTTCGAATTGGACTACAGGTATCAGAGGGCTACCTGGCGTCATAGCTATCGAACTTGGGCTAAACCAGACGACCGGAAGGCCGTTTGTTGCGGCAACGCTATAGGGACTCTATTCGCATCGGAGTTCTATAGTAGACCGGGTTCTTCATCCGCTTTGGTGCGGTTAAGTCGATTAGTTCAGCATCTTTTGCATTACCACGACGTCTAGCCATTTCGAAAATTTGCGACCAACTTCCTTTTCGATGCCTATGGTTCGAAATCCGACCGACTTGTGAAGTTCAATCGAGGCGACGTTGCCTACAACTATTCTCGCTATGCAGGTATGAAAGCCGCTAACTGCGGCGATTTCGAGCAGCCTTACAAGAAGTAGCTTCCCAGTGCCCCTCCTTCGGTGGCTGTGATGAAGGTAGATCGAATCTTCGACCGTAGTGTTGTAACCTGCCCTCAGCTTGTATGAGGATAGAGAGGCATAACCAATAATTTCGTCGTGATCTATCGCTACTAGCGCCTGATGAACGCCTGAATGGCGAGCTATCCACCTTTCTTGTTGATGGGTCGTTCTTGGGTCTATCTCCAAAGTGACGGTAGAGTTGAGGACCTCGTAGTTGTAGATCGAAGCGATCTGAGCTGCGTCTTCCAGTCTGGCTGGGCGGATTTCCATGTCACAACTGTATTTGCTCTAAATGCATTCCGACGGTTTTGTAACGGAGAAGCGCCTTTGAATGGTATTCGGCTGGATTTTTCGGTTATTTCGGTTGCAATTTCAGCCCTGAGAATGATCTAGGAACAATTGCGCAGTGAATTTTTATCCGCTAGGGGGATAATGGCGAGGGAACGGCCAAATTAACGGTAGTATTTATCGGGCCGCCCCCTTAGCTCAGTCGGCAGAGCACAGCCATGGTAAGGCTGGTGTCGTCGGTTCGATTCCGACAGGGGGCTCTCTGGCGGCGTAGCTCAGTAGGTAAGAGCACAAGGCTCATAATCGTGGGGTCGTCGGTTCGAGTCCGACCGCCGCTACCGGAGCATATTATCCAGATCGTCGCGTTCGCAAAGCCTTCGGCTGTTTTGGCGGTAACCGCCGGCCGACGCTGCGCCAACCGTGGGGCGATTCGAGCACCTCGAACTTGTTTTTGACCGGCGGGGAGTAGCCCAGCTGGTCCGTGGTCTGTAACTGGCTCCAAAAACGGCTGGTAACGCCGCTCGCTTCTCCAAATGGGTGATGGAGATAGCGGATAGCCTGTTTTGAGACGATGTAGTTCTTGGAATAGGCTATGCTCAAGTGGTTAGATTTTTCACCCGAGTGGGGTTTGGTTTTCCATGGCAAAGAACGAAAAGCGTATTAAAGTGACCCTCGCTTGCGAAGTGTGCAAGAGGCGTAACTATATCACGACTAAGAATAAGCAGAATGATCGTGAGCGCATCGAGATGAAGAAGTACTGTAGCTGGGAGCGTCAGCACACTCTCCATAAAGAGACTAGGTAGACCCAGACGGTGACCGAGCGTGCGGAGTCGTTGAAGCGCTTTGTCGAGCAGGCCCAGCAGGGTTCCACTGAGAGTTTCGGCGAGTTGGTCAAGTTGACATATCGCGATAACCTCAAGCTCGCCATTAAGTTGGTTGGGAATCTCGAAGATGCCTACGACGTGCTGCAGGACTCGTACATTCGCGCTTTTAGGTCGCTAAAGAGGTTTAGGGGCGATGCGAGCTTCCAGACTTGGATGTTCCGAATCGTCTCCAACTGCGCCTCTTCTCATCAGGCTGACTTGAGGAAGAAGAAGCGGGAGAAGCCACTTTCAGAGGAGAGCGATATAGACCGGTCTCAAGAGGCAGACCGGGAATCTATGTTTAGGGTTACCCTTAAGTTCGATATAGACGCTGAACTTAAAAAGCTCCCTCAGAAGCTTCGTACGGTAGTGGTGCTTAGGGATATCTATGGGATGGCCCATTCGGAGATAGCCCAGAAGCTCGGTATATCTGAGGCGACAGCCAAGGTGAGATTGCACAGAGCGCGAAAAAGGCTGGCCCAAGCACTTTCCTGGTTGGGCAATCAAAAAAACGGTGATCCAGTCTGCGACTTGGTGGCTGTCGACGATTTTTTGGAAGACTTCGAAGAGAACGAAGGTGAACTTCCCCGTGCCGTCTAGTTGCCAAGAGACTGACTCCGGTCGACATACTGGTATTGCGAGAACAGATGTCGCTTTTGCTCGGCCATTAGGCCTGGCAAGCTGCGCAGTGGACGAAGCAGAGCTTCGAGCGCTGCTTGACTCGCGTAAGCCAACGAGACTTGATGTCTATGCCCACGTTAGGGCGTGTGAAAGCTGCAGGACAGAGTTCGCGCGTTTGAAGTTGGAGGGGCATCTGGGATCTCGAGCTGGTGAGTTATCAGAGAGATTTTTGACTTTTTTGAGCGGCGTTGGTGGCTCAAAGAGGGCATCGATGCCCTCTTTTGCCGTTTCGGCCGCTTTGGTATTGACTTTTTTTGCATTGATTTGGACCGCTACTAATTTCACTATCCGGAACCGGAGTTAACCCGGTTAGACTTATTGAGTCCTATGTGCCGCTATGTTGGTAGGGCACTGTAGGGTAGTAGCTCAATTGGTAGAGCACCGGTCTCCAAAACCGGGGGTTGGGGGTTCGAGTCCCTCCTGCCCTGCTCGTCGACTAGCTATTGGTGATCACCATGAACCGCGAAACTAAGAGATTACTTCAGCGTCAAGGTCAAATTGACCAGGACGGACAGCCCGTCGCCCAAAAGGCCGCGCCCGCTCAACGAACACGGCAAGAGGGCGGTCAACGGACCTCCCCAAAGCAGTACTTCAATGAGGTCAAGGGCGAGCTTAAAAAGGTTGACTGGGCCTCGAAGAAGGAAGTCAGGAATTACTCAGCCGTCGTGCTGATAACGCTTACCTTTGCCGTGACGCTTATATTTTTGCTCAACGTCCTCTTCTCGCGTCTAGTGATATTCCTTTTCAAATGATCGGTTGAACAATAAGGTGTCAGAATTTACAGACGAATTTGAGGTTGCTGCGGACGGTTCTCTTGTCGAGGACGAGTTCACTGTGGGGGTTGTCGATGAGGACACACTCCTAAACGAGGGCACCGAGGACGAAGCGGCCGAGTTTGAGCTGCTAGAAAGTCCATACGACCGAAGTGGTGACTGGTATGTCATCCACTCCTACGCGGGATACGAAAACAAGGTTAGATCGAACCTCCAGGCGAGAATTGCATCGATGGGCATGGAGGAGAGGATCTTCGAGGTTGAGATTCCAGTAGAAGACGTGACAGAGTTTAAAAATGGCAAGAAGGTCACATCTCAAAAGAAGGTCTTCCCGGGCTACATAATGGTCCGCTGCTATATGGATGACGATGTCTGGCAGGTGGTTCGGAACACCCCGGGAGTTACCGGATTCGTGGGGTTGGGATCAAAGCCGACTTCGCTTTCTCGGCGAGAGGTTGAATCGATGCTTCAGTTCCAGACGGTCGCTCACGAGGCGCTGCGGAGGCTCAAGCCAAAGGTTGACTTTGAAATCGGTGAGACGGTCAGGGTGAAAGAAGGTCCACTTGCGGACTTCTCCGGTGAGATATCGGAGATTAATGAAGACCAGATGAAGTTGAAGGTGCTCTTCAATATCTTTGGTCGTGAGACCCCGGTCGAACTGGAGTTTGCGCAGGTCTCGAAGCTCTAGTGAATTTGTGGCCGGACTCGAGAGTCCCGGCTCATGGTGGAAGTTGTCAAGTCGATAGCAAGTTGAGGATGTATCAAAGATGGCAAAGCGTACCGTAACTGCGGTTGTGAAGATCAACCTTCCAGCGGGTTCGGCCACTCCGGCCCCGCCGGTAGGAACCGCACTTGGACCACACGGAATTCAGACGATGGAGTTCGTGAAGCAGTACAATGCTGCAACAGAGAGCCAAAAGGGGCAGATTATCCCCGTTGAGGTAACTATATTTAACGACCGCTCCTTCAGTTTTATACTGAAGACCCCTCCGACCCCGGTTCTGGTTCGCCAGGCTGCCGGAGTTCCGAAGGGATCGGCCACGAATCGTAAGGTCCAGGTTGGGACGATTACGAGGGCACAGGTTGAAGAGATCGCAAGGACCAAGATGCCGGACTTAAACGCATATGACATCGAGGCCGCTATCAAACAAGTGATAGGGACCGCGGAGTCTATGGGTATCGCGCTGGCGGACTAACAGCCCTGAAGGGCAGTATTGGGAGATCATAATGGCAACGCTAACTAAAAGGCAGAAGGCTTCGGCCCAAGCCTTCGATAAGACAAAGCTTCACGCTCCGATCGAGGCTATTTCCATAGTAAAAAAGACAGCCACTGCGAAGTTCGACGAGACAGTAGAACTAGCTGTGAGACTAGGAGTCGATCCCAGGAAGGCGGATCAGATTGTTAGGGGAACGGTTTCTCTTCCAGCTGGTACCGGAAGAGAAGTGAGGATCGCCGTCTTCGCAGCCGGTGAGGCCGCCCAAGAAGCTAAGGACGCTGGGGCCGACGTTGTCGGGGCCGATGACCTAGTAAATCGGGTTCAATCAGAAGGTTTTTTAGAGTTCGACGTTGCTATAGCGACACCGGACATGATGGCGCAGGTTGGAAAGCTCGGACGTGTGCTCGGTCCGAGGGGTCTAATGCCAAATCCCAAGACCGGAACGGTTACTACTGACGTCGCTAAGGCAGTGACGGAGTTCAAAGGCGGACGGGTAGAGTATCGCACCGACAAGGTCGGCATTATCCATCTTCCAATCGGCAAGGCGTCTTTTGGCGCAGAAAAGCTGGCCGAGAACTTTAGGGCAGCCTTAGAAGAGCTTCAGAGGGCGAAGCCGGCGTCGGCAAAGGGTAAGTATCTGAGGACAATTGCTCTTTCGTCTTCGCAAGGGCCCGCAGTAAAAATAGATACAAACCGGGTCAGAATTTTCGACGAGGAGATTCAAGCGGCGGCCAACGCCTAAAAGGGCAACTATATTCATTCAGGTAGCTGAATTAACTTTCGATTCGCTCAAGAGGTCCGGTGCCGTAAGGCTTAAAGGTCACTGACCGCCTGATGAGGCGATCTCTACGGGTCGGCAGAGAGAACAGCTCCATTGTGTACCCGAGGAGAGATATGGACAATCCACGGCCAGAAAAGGTCGCGATCGTCGAAGAGTTAAAGGGCAGGTTTAAATCCGCCCAAGCAGTGCTGGTAACCGAGTACCGAGGCCTAAAGGTCACGGACCTTGAGGAGATCAGGCGCAAGCTCAGAGACACCGGCGGCGAATACAAAGTGTTCAAGAACACCTTGGTTAGAATAGCCGCAGATCAAAGTGGACTATCTGAGTTGGATCAACTGCTTGTTGGTCCAACTGGATTGACCTTTGTTTCTGGAGACGTCGCTGAGGTTGCAAAAAGTCTCAGAGACCTTTCTAAGGCAAAGCCCGCCTTAGTTATAAAAGGCGGAGTCCTCTCCGGCAAGCCCATCGGCGCCCAAGCCGCTCTTGCCTTAGCAGACCTTCCCTCTAGGGATGCTCTGCTAAGCCAGATCGCAGGCGTAATGGCCGCACCGATGAGGGATTTTGCTGGTCTGTTGAAGGCCCTTCCGCAGAACTTCGCTTATGCCCTTTCGGCGTTGGTGGAGAAGAAGAGTCAAGACGAAGCGGCCTAAGCCCAAGTGTACTAAAAAGCTTTCGACCGTCGCGAAGGATGGTCGGAGATCGTAAAGGAGATCCTTATGGCAACAAAACAAGAAGTACTCGATTCAATAGCAAATATGACCGTTCTTGAGCTTTCAGAGCTCCTCAAAGAGTTCGAAGAGCGTTTCGGTGTAACCGCAGCAGCGCCAGTAGCCGTAGCGGCTGCGCCAGCTGGCGGTGGTGCAGGGGCGGATGCCGCTGCACCTGAGGAGCAGGACGAATTCGACGTCGTGCTGATCTCGGCAGGCGAGAAGAAGATCCAGGTCATCAAGGAGGTCAGGACCCTTACGAACCTCGGACTTAAAGAGGCGAAGGACCTGGTTGATGGTGCCCCCAAGCCAGTGCTTGAGAAGGTCTCTAAGGAAGATGCCGAGAAGGCAAAGGGCCTCCTGGAAGGCGCCGGCGCTACTGTCGAACTCAAGTAGTTAGGGTTTTTATTTATTGCCCGGGCGCCTCATTTGGCGTCCGGGCTTATCATTTTTTTTGGTTTGATGCTACGATAGACGCCAAGAAGGATTATTTTCTAGATACCAAGGGGATTCTTTGGTGTCTTTTTGGTCACCTTCTCGTCAGATTGGTGTATATTTAAAAGAGTCGTGCGCGGTGTCCCCTTTTTCAGGCTGTTTTCGCCGTATTGCCGCGCCCTCAAACAGGTAATCAGACCAAATATTTCATCGATTTGTTACTAGCGCGCCTTCCTATAGGAGATGTCAGTTGAACTCTCGTATTCAGTCACCCGAGAGATTCTCTTTCGCTAACCTAGCTGAGGTCATGCCTCTGCCTGACCTTATTGCGATACAGAGAGAGTCTTTCGATTGGTTCTTAGAGCACGGATTGGCCGAAACCTTCCGCGATATCTCGCCGATCGAAGACTTCGGCGGTCAGTTGCGGCTCGAATTAGATTTCGACCCAAATGATCAGGACCTCAAGCCACTTCCGAAATATAGCGAAGAGGAGTGCAGGGAGAAGGATCTCACTTATTCGATTCCGATCTTTGTCAAGGCGACTTTTTCTAACCGCGTGACTGGTGAGATCAAAGAGCAGACGGTATTTATGGGCGACTTCCCGATGATGACTGAGAAGGGTACCTTCATCATCAACGGGACGGAGAGGGTCGTCGTTTCACAGCTGGTCCGGTCTCCCGGGGTACTGTTCCAAGCGGGCAGGGACGGCAAGACCGTTCTGACCGCGACCATCCACCCCTACCGAGGCGAGTGGATTGAGTTTGACGTCGAGAGAAAGCCCGGAAGGGACATTAACGTAGGTGCCAGAGTCGCAAGGAAGCGGCGGCTAAGCCTCTTTACCGTGGTGCGGGCGCTTGGTTATGACCAGGTGGACGTTATAGATCGGCTTGTGAGCCACTTCGACTACCTCGGGGCACAGTGGGAAAAAGAGCGCTCTGACGGTCTTACTCAAGATGGCGCGTTGGTCGAAATATTCCGGAAGGCACGCCCCGGCGAGCCTCCAACACTCGACGCAGCGAGAAACTACTTTGAAAACGCCTTTTTCTCCTCGAAGCGTTACGATCTTACCAAGGTCGGCCGGTATAAGTTGGCTCGTAAGCTTGGCCCAGAGATAACCAAGATGTCTGAGATTCTAGGCATAGATCTTGAGCACCCGGGCGACCACGAGACCGTACTCCACCGAAATGAGATTCTCACTACCGCGACCTACATGCTGCATCTGGCGGATAACGCGCCTGGGTATCGGATGGACGATCAGGACCACTTCGCAAACAGGAGGGTCAGGAGCGTCGGCGAGCTGATCCAAAATCAGTTGAGGCTAGGACTTTCTAGACTCGAGAGATTGGTTCGGGAGCGGATGACGACGCAGGACGTCGAGGCAATTACACCTCAGACGCTAATTAATATCCGGCCAGTGGTCGCGGCGATTCGTGAGTTCTTCGGTACGTCGCAGCTTTCGCAGTTCATGGATCAGAACAATCCGTTGTCAGGTTTGGCCCATAAGCGTAGGCTTTCGGCGCTAGGACCGGGGGGCCTTTCCAGAGAGCGCGCCGGATTCGAAGTGCGAGATGTTCACACTTCGCACTACGGGAGGATGTGTCCGATCGAGACCCCAGAGGGTCCGAACATCGGTCTAATTGGTGCCCTGGCTACCTATGCAAAGGTAAATGATTTTGGCTTTATCGAGACGCCTTACCGAAAGGTAGTCGGGGGGAAGGTAACCGATGAGATCGTCTACCTCGCAGCCGACGAGGAAGAAGAGTACGTCATTGCTCAGGCAAACGCTAAGATCGGTCCAGATGGGAGCTTCACCGAAGATCGCGTGCTAGCACGTAGGTCTCCGCTTGGAGCCGGTGTCAGGGTCGAGGGAAATACGACGACCTACGGACTCACCTCTGAAGTCGACTTTGTACCACCGTCGGAGATCGACATGATGGACGTGTCTCCTAAGCAGATCGTCTCGGTGTCGACATCACTTATTCCGTTCGTAGAACATGACGACGCCAACAGGGCGCTGATGGGTGCGAACATGCAGAAGCAGGCGGTTCCACTCGTGGTGCCTGAGGCTCCATATATCGGTACCGGAGTAGAGGCCAGAGCGGCGAGGGATGCTGGAGACGTGCTTTTGGCCGAAGGGTCCGGTGTTGTCTCCGATGTTTCTGGCGAAGTCATAACGGTCGAATATGATTCAGGCCAGACCAACAGGCTGGGAGTACCGCTAGGGCGCAAGCTTCATCGCCTGCTAAAGTTTCGCCGCTCCAACCAGAACACCTGCATGAACCAGAAGATTCTGGTCGAAGTGGGCCAGAGGGTAGAGAGGGGTGATGTCCTTGCGGATGGTCCCTCTACCCATAACGGAGAGCTCGCACTTGGCAAGAACCTACTGGTTGCCTTCATGCCTTGGGAAGGCTACAACTACGAGGACGCAATAATCCTTTCAGAGCGGTTGGTCAAAGACGACGTTCTCACCTCGATTCACATTGAGGAATACGAGATCGATGCTAGGGATACCAAACTTGGCGCCGAGGAGATTACCAGGGATATCCCGAATCTATCTGACGAGGTGACTGCGGACCTAGATGAGCGTGGAATCATCCGCATTGGAGCCGAAGTTGGTCCGGGAGATATTCTGGTTGGCAAGGTTACTCCTAAGGGTGAAACCGAGCTAACTCCTGAAGAGCGTCTCTTGAGGGCGATATTTGGTGAGAAGTCTCGTGAGGTGCGAGATACTTCGCTCAAGGTTCCCCACGGGGAGTCGGGTAAGGTTATCGACGTCAGAGTATCGACTCGGGATGATACATCTGAGCTTCCACCTGGTGTAAATCAGCTGGTAAGAGTGTATGTTGCCCAGAGGCGTAAGATCACCGAAGGCGACAAGCTGGCTGGTAGGCATGGAAACAAGGGTGTAATCTCCAAGATTCTTCCGGTCGAGGATATGCCTTATTTTGCCAATGGCATGCCGGTAGACATCATCCTGAGCCCACTAGGCGTTCCGAGCCGAATGAATGTCGGCCAGGTCCTGGAGAGCCACCTCGGCTACGCCGCAAGGTGGGGCTGGTCCGGTAATGAACTCGCAAAGCCGCCGATCAGCGGGACTGAGACGAAAACACGTCCGAGGACCGAGCCTTCCACTTGGATCGCAACGCCAGTTTTTGACGGTGCCCACTGGGACGAAGAAGACAAAGCTGGGATCAAGCCGACAATTCAGCAGATATTTGAGGATTTGAACCCAGAGTCGGATGAAAGCGGCAGGCTGATCGGAATCGACGGTAAGGCAGAGCTGTACAACGGCCGAACCGGCGAGAGGTATGACAACAGGATTTCGGTCGGGTATGTCTATATCCTTAAACTTGCCCACCTGGTCGATGACAAGATCCACGCACGTTCGACCGGACCATACTCGATGATCACTCAGCAGCCGCTGGGCGGTAAGGCGCAGTTCGGTGGACAGCGTTTTGGAGAGATGGAAGTGTGGGCTCTAGAAGCATACGGAGCCGCTTATGCACTTCAGGAACTCCTGACGATCAAGTCCGACGACGTCTTGGGACGCGTCAAGGTCTACGAGTCGATTGTCAAGGGAGAAAATATTCCTGAGCCAGGTATCCCTGAAAGCTTCAAGGTTTTGATCAAAGAGATGCAGTCTCTGTGTCTGAATGTGGAGGTTATCTCCTCTTCGGGCGAAGAGATACAGATGAAAGAGCTAGATGAGTCGGCTTATCGAACTGCGGAAGAGTTGGGGATTGACCTATCTCGTCCTGAACGTGGATCCGACTTGGATGACCAGCTCCGTGGAAATGAGAGGGGTCTATAGGTGCTAGATGTAAATAACTTTGACCAGCTTCGGATCGGTCTAGCAACGACCGACCACATAAGGAACTGGTCGCATGGCGAGGTTAAGAAGCCCGAGACCATTAACTATCGGACACTTCGACCTGAGAAGGATGGACTGTTCTGCGAGAAGATCTTCGGACCGACCCGCGACTGGGAATGCTACTGCGGTAAGTACAAGAGGGTTCGCTTCAAAGGAATCGTCTGTGAGCGCTGCGGAGTAGAGGTGACCCGCTCCAAGGTCCGCCGTGAGAGGATGGGCCACATAGAGCTAGCGGCTCCCGTCGTGCACATCTGGTACTTGAGGGGTACAAGGAGCTGGCTCGCCTATCTGCTCATGGGGACGACTCCGAAGGAGGAGTTGAAGGCCAAGCAGCTAGAGAAGGTCATCTATTTTGCGGCCAACTTGGTTACCTGGGTCGATGAGGACCGTCGGCATCTTGAGCTCGCCAACTTGGAAGCTGAGCTGCACGAGGAGCTGAAAGAGACCGAGGACGCTAGGACTATTGACATCGAGCGTAGGCTCCAGGCGTTAGAGCAGGAGATTGCCGAACTTGAGGTGCAAGGCGCCAAGGATTCTGAGGTTCGTGCCCGGCAGCGCACGGGAGAGAAGGAGATTTCGATAGCGCGTGAGCGCTTCGATCAGGAGATCGAGCTTGCTAAGCGAGCCTTTGATGAGTTTCGGGATCTTCATCCGCGCCAGATCATCGAGGACGAGATCCTCTGGAGAGAGATCTCAGATCGTTATGGTGAGTATTTCGAGGGCGGAATGGGTGCCGAGGCGATCCACAAGCTAATCGGCAGGCTCGACCTAGACGAAGAGGAGCGCAAGCTCCGCGAGATGATCGAGCCACTCGCACCTTCGAAGATCAATGAACAGACCCGCAAGTCACTGCCTAACCAAAGGCGGCAAAAGGCGATCAAGAGGCTTCGAATTGTCTCTGCCTTTAATCAAAGGGACGAAGCGGGTAGGCGAGTTAATGACCCGAGGGCGATGATCCTTGAGCTCGTTCCCGTGATCCCGCCGGATCTTCGGCCAATGGTTCAGCTTGACGGTGGACGTTTTGCCACTTCAGACCTGAATGACCTTTACAGAAGGGTTATTAACCGTAATAACCGCCTCAAGAGGTTGCTAGATCTTGGCGCTCCCGAGATTATCGTCAACAACGAGAAGCGGATGCTGCAAGAGGCCGTTGACGCACTTTTCGATAATGGCAGAAGGGGCCGACCCGTTACCGGACCAGGTAACAGGCCGCTCAAGAGTCTTTCGGATATGTTGAAGGGCAAGCAAGGCCGATTCCGTCAAAACCTTTTAGGGAAGAGGGTTGACTATTCGGGGCGATCTGTTATCGTCGTCGGACCGAACCTTCAGCTTCATCAGTGCGGTCTACCAAAGCAGATGGCACTCGAACTCTTCAAGCCCTTTGTAATGAAGAGGCTCGTCGATCTCGAGTACGCGCAAAATATCAAGAGCGCAAAGAGAATGGTTGAGCGCAGAAGGCCGCAAGTTTGGGAAGTGCTTGACAACGTGATCAAGGAGCATCCAGTGCTCTTGAACCGTGCGCCTACGCTACACAGACTGGGAATTCAGGCATTTGAGCCGGTACTCGTCGAGGGTAAGGCGATCCAGATCCATCCATTGGTCTGCACCGCCTTCAACGCAGACTTTGACGGCGACCAGATGGCTGTTCACCTTCCACTCTCGGCAGAAGCTCAGGCAGAAGCCAGAATTCTGATGCTCTCGGCAAATAACATCCTTTCGCCTGCCACCGGAAGACCGATTACGGTCCCGACGCAGGACATGGTGTTTGGTTGCTACTACCTGACCATGGAGGTCGAGGGCGAGCCAGGTGAAGGCAGGACTTTCCGTCGCATCCACGAGATCGAGATGGCTTACGAAGAGAAGAGCCTCGGCTTGCACGCCAAGATCAATATGAGGCGCCAGGTTGGTGAAGACCAGGAGGGCATGCCTATCTACGAGGAGGTCCTTACTACCGCTGGAAGGGTGTTCTTCAACACTGCGCTCCCGGTGGACTTCCGTTTTATAAACGTGCTAGTTGGTAAGAGGTCGCTACCGATCGGCACCATTGTCGAAGAGATCGCGGCTAAGTATCCCAAGGCCGCCGTTCAAGAGAGCTTGGACAAGATCAAGGCTCTCGGTTTTCGTTTCGCTTCACAGTCCGGTCTGACGATATCGATAGATGACGTCAAGACACCTCCCGATAAGGCCCTCATTCTTGATAAGTACGAGAAAGAGGCCGAGAAGGCGGAGATGCAGTTCAAGAGGGGCTTTATCACCGACGACGAGCGTCGTCAAAAGGAGATAGAGACCTGGACTTCGGCCAACTCGGAAGTCGGAAAGGCAATGGAGGCGATGCTTTCGCAGATCGGCTTCAACCCGCTGGACATGATGGTGGATTCGGGAGCCCGAGGCAACAGCCAGCAGATTAGGCAGATTTCCGGTATGAAGGGGTTGGTTTCTAACCCACGAGGCGAGATGATTCCTCGACCGATCAAGAGCTCCTTCCGTGAAGGTTTGTCGGTCTTGGAGTACTTCATTTCGACCCACGGCGCCAGAAAAGGCCTCGCAGACACCGCTTTGCGGACCGCTGACTCTGGTTATTTGACAAGAAGGCTGGTGGATGTCGCCCAAGAGTTGATCGTCCGTTCTGATGATTGCGGATCGACGAGGGGAATTTGGCTCGAAGATTTGAAGCCAGACGAACCAGGCAAGAGGTTCTATATTGAGACCCGCGCTTATGGCCGGACCTTAGTCGAGCCAGTCAAGCTAGCTGGCGGCCGCGTTATACCGGTCGGAACTCTATTGACCAACGACCTCGTTGCTGGGATCCGTGACGACCCAGGTGTCGACAGGATCAGGGTTAGGTCGGTGCTGACTTGCGAGGCGATGCAAGGTATCTGTGCGGTCTGCTACGGCCAGTCGCTTTCGGCCACGGGCCTTATCGAGCTGGGTGAAGCGGTCGGTGTTATAGCTGCCCAGTCGATCGGTGAGCCTGGAACCCAGCTGACTATGCGTACTTTCCACCAGGGTGGTATTGCAGGGCAGGACATCACCCATGGTCTGCCTAGGGTCGTGGAACTCTTCGAGGCAAGGACGCCAAAAGGCGCCGCAGTTCTATCGAGAACTACGGGAGTTGTCCGGGTAGAAGACGACGAGAACGGCAGGAAGGTTTCGGTAATCGGTGACGATGGAATCGACGAATCCCACTATCTCTCGACTCGTACTCACCTAGAGGTGCGAGACGGCCAAGAGGTTGAAGCCGGTGACGCTCTGGTCGAAGGACCGAAGGATCCAAAAGAACTCTTGGAGATCAGGGGAATTAGGGAGACCCAGCAGTACTTGGTCGAGGAAGTTCAGAAGGTCTATCGGGACCAAGGCGTGTCCATACACGACAAGCATATCGAACTTATTGTTCGTCAGATGCTTAGAAGGGTGCTAGTCGCTGAGCCCGGTGATTCGCCATTTTTGCCAGGCGAGAGGGTCGACACTCGGGTATATGCTGAGGTCAACTCCAAGCTTGCTGCAGATGGTGAGCGCCCCGCTGAAGGGAGACCTGAGCTGATGGGCATCACCAAGGCGTCTTTGGCTACGGATTCGTGGCTGTCTGCTGCCTCTTTCCAGGAAACGACGAGAATCCTTACAGAAGCGGCAATCGAAGGCAAGTCGGACTCGCTTTTGGGTCTTAAGGAGAACATCATCATAGGTAAGCTGATCCCGGCAGGTACGGGAATGCCCGCTTATCGGGAGATGTCTCCTTTTGCTCCAGATGCGAAGCCGCTTAATTACTGGTCGAGTAGGGAGTTCGACGATTTCGACGAGTTCGAAGTCGATGAGGACTACTACACGGGCAAGGTATTGGGGTCAGAGGCAGAATTTGACCCGAATGCCGGAATAGATCCCGACGGAGGAGTCGCTTCAGAGGGATAAAAGTCGCAAGGTGACCCGTTTGTTCCTGTAAGAATTACAATGGTGCAGGAACTACGGGTCGGTGCGCGTATCATGATAGGTCGGGTCGTAGGGCCTTTTGGTCTCGACCAACAATTCGGGCTCACTTAGTGAGCGATTCAATGACGGAGAGGTAATTCGTGCCTACTATTGCCCAGCTGGTGCGTAAGGGGCGGGAGAGCAAGAGGTCTAAGACAAAGACCCCTGCACTAAAGGGTTCGCCCCAGCGCAGGGGGGTTTGCACCCGTGTCTATACGACTACACCGAAGAAGCCGAACTCGGCTTTGAGAAAGGTTGCTCGTGTGCGCCTTACCAGTGGAGTTGAGATCACCGCATATATTCCTGGCGTTGGACACAACCTCCAGGAGCACTCTATTGTGCTCGTGAGGGGCGGTAGGGTGAAGGACCTCCCAGGTGTGCGGTACAAGATCATTCGCGGGTCGCTCGATACCGCCGGAGTAAAGAATCGTAAGCAGGCTAGAAGCCGTTACGGTGCGAAGAAGGAGAAGTAGGCGATATGCCTAGGAAGGGCCCAGCCCCAAGGAGAGAGCTGATAGCGGATCCGATCTACAAGTCGGTGTTAGTTAGTCAGCTCGTCAATAAAATTCTCTCACGCGGGAAGAAGACACTCGCCGAGCACATTGTTTATGGTGCTCTGGAACAGGTCAAGGAGAAGACGGGTTCTGACCCATTGACCGTGCTTAAAAGGGCAGTCGAGAACACTCGACCAGAGCTCGAAGTTCGCTCCCGCAGGGTGGGAGGTGCTACTTACCAGGTGCCGGTTGAAGTGCGGCCACGTAGGGCAACGACTTTGGCTATTCGCTGGCTGGTAGGCCACTCGAAGTCGAGGCGTGAGAAGACGATGGTTTTGCGTTTAGCCGCAGAGATCCTCGATGCTTCGAACGGTATTGGAGCTTCGGTGAAGCGGCGTGAGGACATGCACAAGATGGCCGAGTCAAATAAGGCCTTTGCTCACTACCGCTGGTAGATAGTTCTTCCGGATAATCCGGCTGTTAGTAGGTGTTACTTACCGGTTTTATGGCCTGACCTGCTGGTCAGGCCACTGGTACGAAAGGGTGGAGACTCGGTCCGCAGATAATGGATCGAGCGCACGCCGGTGGTTTAGTGGTTTGGGTGCCTATGGCCCTTTTGGGATAATCCCTCCGGGTTTGGTGTCTTTTAGAGGATGAAGCGATGCGGCAGCGTGGCATTAGATCCTTAATTCAGAGATTGGCCGATCGAGGCGGCAAGAGATGGCAACGAAGCGTGAATACCCGTTAGAGAGATATCGGAATATCGGTATCATGGCCCATATTGATGCGGGCAAAACAACCACGACAGAGCGCATCTTGTACTACACCGGCAAGAACTACAAGATTGGTGAAGTACACGAAGGCGCTGCGACCATGGACTGGATGGTCCAGGAGCAAGAGCGCGGCATCACCATCACCTCGGCGGCGACTACCGCATATTGGAATGACCACAGGATCAATATCATCGACACCCCTGGCCACGTCGATTTCACGGTCGAAGTTGAGAGGTCGCTTCGCGTACTAGACGGTGCAGTAGCGGTTTTCGACGCAGTGGCGGGCGTTGAGCCGCAGACCGAGACCGTCTGGCGTCAAGCAAATAAGTACCAGGTCCCAAGGATGTGCTTCGTCAATAAGATGGACCGTGTTGGCGCTAACTTTGAGCGATGCGTCGAGATGATTAGGGATCGGCTAGATGCGATACCTGCGGTTATTCAGCTCCCGATCGGATCGGAAAGCGAGTTTGCCGGTATCGTCGATTTGATAGCCATGAAGGGCGTCGTGTGGGATGACGTTATGGGTGAGACCTTCACCGTTATAGATATCCCCGAATCGATGGTTGGCGAGGCTGAGTCCGCATACCAAGAACTCATCGATACTCTTTCGAACTATGACGACGACCTAATGGAAAAGTTCCTCTCCGAAGAAGAGATCACCCAGTCGTTCCTCAAGAGTGTCATTCGCAGGCTGACCATTGGAAATCAGATAGTGCCGGTACTGTGTGGATCGGCCTTTAAGAATAAAGGCGTCCAAGCGATGCTGGACGCAGTGGTCGATTTTCTTCCTTCGCCACTTGATATTATGCCGACCGAAGGTACCGACGTTCGGCTAGTTGAGACCTTGCTCCGTCATCCAGACGACAAGGATCCGTTTTCGGCCTTGGCCTTCAAGATCATGACCGACCCTTATGTCGGAAAGCTGACCTATTTTAGGGTCTACTCCGGAACGCTTGATAAAGGCGCTACGGTCCTGAATACGACAAAGGATAGAAAAGAACGCCTTGGCCGCCTGCTATTGATGCACGCCAACCATAGGGAAGACATTGAGACGATCTACGCCGGCGATATCGTCGCTGCTGTAGGTCTGAAGAATACTACGACCGGGGATACCCTTTCCGACGTTGATGCTCCCATCATCTTGGAAGCTCTGGAGTTTCCTGAACCTGTCATCCACGTAGCGGTCGAGCCAAAGACGAAGGCTGATCAAGACAAGATGGGCCGGGCTCTTTATGCGCTTTCCGAAGAGGATCCAACCTTTAGGGTTCGCACCGACGAGGAGACCGGACAGACGGTGATATCCGGAATGGGTGAACTGCACCTAGAAGTTCTGGTGGACCGGATGCTTCGAGAGTTCAAAGTCGACGCAAATGTCGGTAAGCCACAGGTCGCCTATCGTGAGACGATCCGCAAGAAGGTCGACAAGATCGAGGAGCGCTACATCAGGCAGTCAGGTGGGCGAGGACAGTACGGACACGTCGTTATCTCGCTAGAGCCAACTGGTCCTGGTGGAGGATATGAATTTATAGACAAGATCTCTGGGGGTGTGATTCCCAAGGAGTACATTCCCGCCGTTGATGCTGGTATTCAAGAGGCACTCCAGTCCGGCGTTCTGGCCGGGTACCCGATGGTTGACGTCAGGGTGACATTGACTTTTGGTTCATACCATGAAGTCGACTCGTCGGAGATGGCTTTCAAGATAGCAGGATCGATGGCGGTGAAGAAGGCCGCCAGAGCAGCGTCCCCGGTTCTTCTCGAACCGGTTATGGCCGTAGAGGTCGTAACTCCCGAGGAGTACATGGGGGACGTGATAGGTGATCTCTCTTCTCGCCGTGGAAGGGTAGAGGGGATGGATCAGCGGGGATCGAGCCAGGTTATTCGGGCTCAGGTCCCCCTCGCCGAAATGTTTGGGTACGCGACCGATCTTAGGTCACGGACTCAGGGAAGGGCGACCTATACTATGCAGTTCAGCGCTTACAACGAAACTCCGGATTCTATCGCTTTGGAGATAGTAAAACGGGTTCGGGGTGAGTAGACTGCATAGGTTCGCGGTTAGACCAAAGTCTGCGCAATCGCGCAACGTTTCTGGACCCACGGAGCAGTAGAGGAAATGGCCAAGCAGAAGTTCGAAAGATCAAAGCCTCACCTAAATGTAGGTACTATGGGGCATATCGACCACGGTAAGACGACGCTAACAGCGGCTATTACCAAGACCCTGGCTGACAGGAATCCGAACGTTAAGTTCCGTCCTTTCGACCAGATTGACAACGCTCCTGAAGAGCGTGCTAGGGGTATAACAATCTCTATCTCGCACGTGGAGTATGAGACCGATAAGCGTCACTACGCCCATGTCGATATGCCGGGTCACGCCGACTACATCAAGAACATGATCACGGGTGCGGCTCAGGTCGATGGTGCTATCTTGGTGGTTTCCGCTACAGATGGTCCTATGCCTCAGACGCGTGAACACGTGCTGTTGGCTCGCCAGGTTGGTGTTCCATATATCGTTGTCGCCCTTAACAAGGCGGACATGGTAGACGATGAGGAACTCCTCGACCTTGTCGAGCTCGAGGTTCGTGAGCTCCTGAACGAGTACGAGTTTCCGGGTGACGACACGCCGGTGATCAGAGTATCTGCTCTTAAGGCGCTCGAGGGAGACGCTGCTTGGGCAGACAAGATCATTGAGCTGATGAACGCGGTTGACGACGCAATTCCAGAGCCAAAGCGTGACGTCGAGAAGCCCTTCTTGATGCCTATCGAGGACGTCTTTACTATTCCTGGTAGAGGCACCGTCGTTACCGGTAAGATCGAGTCTGGCATTTTGAAGATCGGCGACGAAATCGAAATCGTTGGTCTCCGTAATACCCAGAAGACCACCTGTACCGGTGTCGAGATGTTCAACAAGATCCTTGATGAAGGTCAGGCTGGCGACAACGTTGGTGCCCTCCTTAGAGGCACCAAGAAGACCGACGTCGAGCGTGGTCAGGTCCTTTGCAAGCCTGGTTCGATTACGCCGCACACGGTCTTTGAGGCAAACGTTTACGTCTTGTCGAAGGATGAAGGTGGCCGTCACAAGCCATTCTTCAACAACTACAGACCACAGTTTTACTTCCGTACCACTGACGTAACCGGCTCGATTACCCTCCCTGAGGGAACCGAGATGGTTATGCCTGGTGACAACGTCGTAATGACGGTCGAGCTTGGAAAGCCGATCGCTATGGACGAAGGTCTCCGTTTCGCTATCCGTGAGGGTGGGCGTACAGTCGGTGCTGGAAGGGTTACCAAGGTCATTAAGTGATCGTTCTATTTAGGCCCGGCCTCGCAAAAGCGGGGTTCGGGCCTAATTTTTGCACAAAGGTGAAACGCTGAGATGGCTGATACAAATAGGCAGAAGATACGGATCAGGCTTAAGGCCTATGATCACGAGATAATTGACACTTCTACTAGGAAGATTGTCGATACCGTAGTCCGTACCCAAGCGCGTGTTATCGGACCGGTGCCACTACCGACGGAGAAGCACCGTTACACAGTCATCCGGTCTCCGCACAAATATAAGGACTCTAGGGAACACTTCGAAATGAGGGTTCACAAGAGGCTCTTGGATATAGTCGACCACACTCCGAAAACGGTCGACTCGCTTCAGCGGCTAGATTTGCCGGCTGGTGTAGACATAGAGATAAAGATTCAAAACGTATAAGACGGCAGGGCTAGTCTCTTAGTCGGCTTAGACTGCTTAGGGCTTTCTCTAGGTCCGATTGTGCCCATTTATTTGGGGACCTTTCGGCAAAAAAGGTTCGAGGCTCCGTCTGGTTTCAGGCGGAGCATTCGTGTGTCGGGTTATCGGCGCACAATGTAGCAAGGAAGTTTCGAAGATGGCTTCAAAAGCGATCGTGGGCGAAAAGGTCGGTATGACCCAGTTATGGGACGACCAGAATCGAGTCGTCGCGGTAACTGTGGTTAAGGTTTCACCCGTCAGGGTGCTCCGAACCAAGACGGACGACCTAGATGGTTATTCTGCACTGCAGGTGACTTACGGTTTTAAGCGTAAGGCAAGTCTCAATAAGCCCGACTTGGGCCAGTTTCAAAAGGCAGGTGTCGAGCCAGGGAAGGCCATTTTGGAGCTGAGAATTGATTCTGCCGAGGGGTTTTTACCTGGTTCTGAAATAGATGCAAGCACCTTCTCGCCGGGCGAGATAGTGGATGTTACCGCTATCAGCAGGGGGCATGGCTTCTCCGGTGGGATGAAGAGACATAATTTCAAGGGACAGGGCGCCTCTCATGGTAACCACAAGCACCATAGGGCCCCCGGCTCAATTGGCGCTTGTGCTACACCCTCGAGGGTTTTCAAGGGAACCAAGATGGCGGGTCAATACGGAAACGTCAAGATCACCACGCAAAACCTAGAGGTGATTCAAGCGGACCCCGAGCGCCAGCTGGTGCTGATCAAGGGTTCTATCCCTGGCCCCAAGGGTGGCACCGTCGTTATTCGTAATGCAGCGAAGGGTGCTAAGTAGATATGGCGCAAATCACCTTTAAGAAAGAGGTCGAGCTTCGCTCGGCCCAGGCAGAGGTCAAGGACTTTTCCGGGAAGGTACTGGAGAGCGTGGAGCTGAATCCAGAGCTTTTTGGCCGTCCGCTGAATATCCACTTGATGCACCAAGTTGTAGTGGCTCAGTTGGCTGCGGCCCGTTCTGGCACACAGTCGACAAAGACTCGCGCTGAGGTGTCGGGTGGCGGTGCAAAGCCTTTCCGTCAGAAGGGTACTGGGCGTGCAAGGCAAGGATCAACCCGGGCCCCTCACTACTCCGGTGGTGGTGTCGCACTCGGGCCAAAGCCGCGCAGCTACCAGCAAAAGACCCCTCGCAAGATGATTCAGCAGGCTTTGTTCTGCGCTCTGTCTGATAGGGCGGAGGCAAACAGGATCGTCGTTATCGAGGACCCGAAGTGGGAAAAGCCCTCCACCAAGTCCGCAATGGAACTCTTGAAAAACTGCGGTTTCGACGGACATGTTTTACTCGTGGTGGAGCCGGAGGACGAGAACTTGATCTTGTCCTTTAGGAATGTCCCTGAGGTTGTGCTCGCATTCCCATGGCACCTAAACGCCTATTCGGTTCTAGTAAGTGATTACATCGTCTTTACCAGGAGCGCCATGATCGGTGAGGAGATCGACGATACTCTGAGCCAGCTAACGGTTTCAGCTGCTCCGATCACAAGCTATGAGGAGGCAGAATGAGCGGCTTCGATCCGTATTCAATTGTCCAGAAGCCGATCGTCTCTGAGAAGAGCTACAAGTTGATGGACGAAGGTGTCTACACCTTTATAGTTGCCGATTCGGCGACCAAAGTAGATATTCGTAAGGCTGTTGAGCAGCTGTTCGAGGTCAATGTCTTGGACGTGAACACCTTGGTCCGCAAGGGAAAGCGCAAAAGGAATAGCCGCAAGGGCACCTGGAGCACTAAGCCCGATCGCAAGCACGCAATGGTCCGCCTGGCCGATGGTCAGAAGATCGACATGTTCGAGAAGTAAGGGGCGCTTCAGATGGCAATTCGTAAGAGGAAGCCGACCAGCGCTGGACGTAGATTCCAGTCTGTTTCGGACTTCTCTGAAATAACAAGTACTAAGCCCGAGAAGTCGCTGCTGGAGCCGATGTCTCGTAGCGGTGGCCGTAACTCATATGGCCGCAAGACATCCAGGCACAGGGGTGGCGGGCACAAGGTTCAGTACCGCTTGATCGACTTCAAAAGGACGAAGGACGCTATACCGGCCAAGGTGGCAACGATCGAGTACGATCCGAACAGGAATGCTCGTATTGCGTTGTTACACTATGCCGATGGCGAAAAGCGCTATATTTTGGCACCAGCGAAGCTCTCGGTCGGAGATGCGATAGAGTCAGGTCCGAAGGCCGACATAAAGGTTGGCAACGCTCTTCCATTGCGTTTCATCCCAGTCGGTACAGTAATCCACAATGTGGAGCTTCGTCCAGGGCAGGGCGGAAAGATCGCTAGGTCGGCCGGGATGAGCGTTCAGCTTGTCGCAAAGGAGGGAGACTTCGCTACTCTTCGCTTGCCGTCTACAGAAATGAGGCGCGTTCCCATCGACTGCCGTGCTTCGATTGGGGAAGTTGGTAACTCTGAGTTCGAGCTACTTTCTGTGGGCAAGGCTGGTCGTAATCGCTGGAAGGGCATTAGGCCACAAACCAGAGGTGTTGCGATGAACCCGGTTGACCACCCACTCGGTGGTGGAGAAGGAAAGACTTCCGGTGGTCGACACCCGGTCTCGCCTTGGGGTAAGCCAGAAGGACGCACTCGTTCAAGAGAGAAGTACTCGGACCGTTTGATAGTTCGTCGTCGCCGCGGCCGCGGCGCACGTCGCTAGGGATAAGGGGCACATATGCCAAGGAGCTTGAAGAAGGGTCCCTTCGTTGACGACCACCTTCTTAAGAAGGTGGATGATCTAAACGAGAAGGGCGAGAAGAAGGTCATTAAGACCTGGTCTCGGCGCTCGACGATCATCCCAGACATGGTGGGACATACGATCGCCGTCCATGACGGCAGGAAACACGTACCCGTTTATGTGACCGAGTCGATGGTTGGTCATAAGTTGGGCGAGTTCGCACCGACGAGGACCTTTAGATACCATGCCGGTCAAGAGAGATCAGCGAGGCGCAGATAATGGCGACTGCTTTAGAAGAAAAGGGTGTCAGGGCAGTACTGCGCGGATACCGGATGTCGGCTTCGAAGGTTCGCGAAGTGCTGGATCTGATCCGCAACAAGCACGTCGCCACTGCACTGGATATCCTTGCAAACACCGACCGAGAGGCTGCCTTGATGGTCGGAAAGTTGTTGGCTTCTGCGATTGCCAATGCCGCTAATAATCATGGGCTTGTCCCAGACGAGCTGTACGTCTCGGTCGCATATGCCGACGAGGGCGTGACTATGAAGAGGTTCAAGCCGCGTGCGAGGGGCTCTGCTTCGAGGATTCGCAAGCGTAGTGCGCACGTGACGATAGTGGTCGATCGCATGCCACAAGCAAAGATCGACGTACTTCGGGCAAAGCAAGCAAGCGAAGCCGAAGCGAGAAGGACTGGCCGGCGTAGCCGTAGGCCGGGGCGTAAGCCAAAGGTAGCAGACCAAGCCCAGGAAGCGCTTTCGCAAGTGGCCACGGAAGAGGTCCGGGAGAGTGTCGACCAAGAAGCGGCTTTCGAGGAGGCTCAGCTAACGCAGGCTGAAGTGGTTGAGACCGAGTTGGTTGCAGAAGGTACTCCAGAGGCAGCCGAGATAGAGACTGTTTCTGAAGTAGATAAGGGAGCTGAGTGATATGGGCCAGAAGGTAAATCCTTACGGCTTCAGGCTTGGGATTACGACTGAGTGGAAGTCCCGTTGGTATGAGGAACGCAAGTATGGTCAGTGGATCATCGAGGATTACAAGATCCGGGCTTATCTGACCAAAGAACTCGCCAACGCCGCTATATCCAGGGTCGATGTTGAGCGGACCAGAGATAGAGTCAAGGTCGATATTCATACCGCTAGGCCAGGGCTCGTCATTGGACGTAAAGGGCAAGAAGCCGAGAGACTTAGGCAAGGTCTGGCAAACATCACTGGTAATCAGCGTGTAAATCTCAACGTCGAAGAGATCAAGCAGCCCGAACTCGATGCAGCGCTAGTTGCGCAAGGTATTGCAGATCAGCTTTCGAGGCGAGTTAGCTTTCGTAGGGCGATGAAGAGGGCACTGCAGATGGTCGAGAAGGCCGGCGGCCAGGGAGTAACAGTGCAGTGCTCGGGCCGTCTGGGTGGAGCAGAAATGGCTCGTAAAGAGTCATATCGCGAGGGTCGCGTGCCTCGTCACACCCTGAGGGCGAATATCGATTATGGATTCAGAGAGGCTGCGACCAGCTTCGGAAGAATCGGCGTGAAGGTTTGGATCTACAAAGGTGACATTCTCCCATATCGTGACGTTCTGGCCGAGGTCAAGCCCAAGGTTGAAGCGGCTACCGGCGCTCCAAGGCCGAAGAGGGTTATCTCTGCTGGCGGCGGAAGGCGCAAGGTAGAAGCTGAAGGCGTTGAGCTAACAGCAACCGACGTGGTTGAAGAGGTAGTCGTTCCTGTCCAGTCGGATCCGACAACACCCACTGCCCCGCCTGTTGCCGACGAGTTGGAGAAGCTTCTCGCCGAAGAGGAAGACATTGAGAGAAAGACCCGTGAATCGCATCACGAGACTCCTCACTTCAAGAGGGAGGTTGACTAAGAGATGTTGATGCCTCGCAAAGTTAAGCACCGCAAGCAGCAGCGCGGTCGTATGTCCGGGATGGCGAAGGGTGGCAGTGAGATCGCCTTTGGCCAGTTCGCCATACAAGCACTCGAGCCCGGCTGGATTTCGGCTAGGCAGATTGAGGCTGCAAGAATTGCAATGACCCGTCACGTCAAGAGGGGTGGAAAGGTCTGGATAAGGGTTTTCCCTGATAAGCCAGTTACTAAGAAGCCCGCCGAGACGAGGATGGGTTCGGGCAAAGGAAACCCCGAATTCTGGGTCGCAGTGGTCAAGCCCGGCAGGGTGATGTTCGAGCTGGCCGGCGTCTCCGAAGAGCTCGCCAGGGCGGCGATGGAGAGGGCAATCCAGAAGCTTCCTATCAAGGCACGATTCATAGTGCAAGACGAAGAGACTCTAGGGGCGATGGGATGACCAAGGCAATTGAACTTAGGACGCTGGCCGATATGGAGCTAGTTGAGAAGCTGGAGGAGAGTAAGCGTGAGCTATTCACCCTCAGATTCCAGCTCGCTACGGCTCAGGCCACTGATACGGCCAGCCTGAAACGGCTTCGGCGAGAGATCGCAAGGATCTCGACGCTCATATCGGAGCGTGGTGGACTTGCCACAGAGACAGGTGGTGAATGATGACTTCGTCGCAAGAGTCGATTGAGGCCAGGGAGAATGACAGGAAGGTCCGGGAAGGGCTTGTCATCTCTACATCTATGAATAAGACCATTGTGGTCTCCATCTCAGAGAAGGTGCGCCACCCGCGCTACCGCAAGACGGTGACTAAGACTAAGAAGCTCTATACCCACGACGAAGAGGGCCAAGCCCGCATCGGCGATCGGGTTAGAGTTGCCGAAATCAGGCCTATGTCCAAGTTGAAGAGATGGCGACTCGTGGAGATTTTGGAGCGTGCTCGATGATCCAGCAGGAATCCAGACTCAGGGTTGCCGATAACTCGGGGGCCAAAGAAGTCCTTTGCATAAAGGTGCTTGGTGGTTCCCGTAGGCGCTACGCGAGCATCGGTGATGTCTTCGTTGCGACAGTCAAGGACGCTATTCCAGGTGCCGCGGTCAAGAAGGGTGACGTAGTAAAGTGCGTCGTCGTCAGGACCAAGAAGGAGAAGCGGCGTGGGGACGGTAGCTATATTCGCTTCGACGAGAATGCAGCCGTATTGATTAATGACGCGATGCAGCCGAGGGGGACTCGTATTTTCGGTCCTGTCGGCCGTGAGCTTAGGGATAAGAAGTTTATGAGAATCATTTCGCTAGCACCGGAGGTCTTGTAGTGAGACTGATCAAAGGTGACAAGGTAAGTGTGTTGACCGGTAAGGATCGGGGCAAGCAGGGCGAGATTGCAAGTGTTATTCCCAAGGCTGGCAAGGTCATAGTCAACGGCGTGAATGTGGTTAAAAAGCACCAGAAGGCGCGTACCGCTACCGAGCAAGGTGGGATTATCGATAAGGATATGCCGATCGATGCATCGAATGTAGCGATCGTATGCTCAAAGTGCGGTCCGACCCGGATTGGGATGAAGTTTGAAGCCGATGGGAAGAAGATTCGTGTCTGCAAGAAGTGTGGAGGTGACCTGTGAGCGACGTGAAGGTTGAATCTCTCCCGCCGCGGTTGAAGGTCAAGTTTAATGACGAATTACGCTCGGAGCTTCAAAAGACTCTCGAGTTGAAGAACGTCATGGAAGTGCCAAAGCTCGTAAAGATATCGGTTAATGTCGGTGTTGGACGTGCTACTCAGCAGGCATCACAGCTCGACTCAGCGCTTAGGGACATTGAGATCATTACTGGTCAGAAGCCCGTTGTAACCCGAGCAAGGAAGTCGATCGCAAGCTTCAAGCTGCGAGCCGGCAACCCAATTGGCGTAAAGGTCACCCTAAGGGGAGACCGTATGTGGGAATTTTTTGATCGATTGATTTCGATAGCGATTCCGAGGGTAAGGGACTTCAGGGGTCTTTCCCCGAAATCTTTTGATGGCCACGGAAACTACACCTTCGGAGTGACCGAGCAGCTTATCTTTGCTGAGATCGATTACGACAAGGTCGACACGACCAGAGGTATGGATATCACCATCGTGACAAGTGCGAGAAATGACAGCGAGGGCAGGGCCCTGCTCGACGCTTTCGGCTTTCCATTCCGAAAGGAAGGGGTTTAGGAACTATGGCCAAGAAGGCTCTCATAGCTAAGGCAAACAGAAAGCCGAAGTTCAGGGTTCGCGCCTATACGCGCTGCCAGAGGTGCGGACGACCGCACGCGGTGTATCGCAAGTTCGGTCTCTGCAGGATCTGTCTCAGGGTCATGGTTCACCAAGGAGAGATTCCTGGCGTGACCAAGGCGAGCTGGTAAGGGGTAGAGATGGGTTTCAGTGATCCAATAGCAGATATGCTCACCAGAATTAGGAACGCGAATCAGGCGATGCACGACGTAGTGCGCATGCCTGGTTCGAAGCTAAAAGATGAGCTAGCAAAAATCCTCGAGCGCGAGGGTTATATCGCCGGGTTTTCCGTTCACCCCAATGAGGGTAAGCCGGGAACGACCCTCGAGATCAGAATGAAGTATTCTCAGCAGCGTGAGCGTACTATCTCTGGACTCAAGAGGGTCTCCAAGCCTGGGCTGAGGGTTTACTCTCAGGCAGATTCGATCCCAAGGGTACTAGGTGGTCTTGGTGTAGCGGTCCTTTCCACATCCAGGGGTCTTATGACCGACGCTGAGGCTCGAAAGGCCAAAGTCGGTGGCGAGATTCTCTGTTTCGTATGGTAAGGGGAGGAGTTAGACGTGTCGAGAATAGGTAAGGCTCCAGTAGCTGTGCCAGGTGGGGTTAGTATCTCCTTCGGCGAAGATCGCACTATAGAAGTTGCGGGCCCAAAGGGCTCTCTCTCCAGGATCTTTCCCGAGGAAGTCTCTATCGAACAGCAGGATGACAAACTGATCGTCTCCCGCAAAGGGGACGAGCGCAGGGACAGAGCCATGCACGGGCTGTCGAGGACACTTCTCAACAACATGGTGGTCGGAGTGACCATTGGTTTCACGAAGGAATTGGCGATAGTTGGCGTCGGCTATAGGGCGGCAGCAAAGAGTGCTACAGAGCTAGAGCTAGCCCTGGGCTTTTCTCATCCGGTAAGAGTTGAGGCACCTGAAGGTATTACCTTTGAGACCCCGACTCCGACGAAAATTGCCGTAAAGGGTATTGACAAAGAGCTTGTAGGCCAAGTAGCGGCCAACATCCGTAAAATTCGCAAGCCTGAGCCGTACAAGGGCAAGGGTGTGCGTTACGAGGGTGAAAAGGTGCTACGTAAAGTCGGTAAGTCCGGCAAGTAGGGTCAGAGGAGTTTAAGAGATGTCTATAAAGACAGTTACGCCAGAGGCCCTGCGCAAGAGGCGCCATAACAGGATACGTAAGGCCGTAATAGGGACCGAGCAGAGGCCCCGGTTGGCGGTGTTTCGTTCCAACAGGCACATTGTTGCCCAGGTGATAGACGACGCTAGTGGTCATACACTAGTTTCGGCATCTAGCCTTGAGACGAGTTTCAAGGGCTCACATACGGGCAATATTGATGCCGCAAAGAAGGTTGGCGAGTTGGTGGCTGATCGGGCTAAGGCCCAAGGTATCGGCGCAGTCGTCTTCGATCGTGGTGGATTTAAGTACCACGGCCGGGTAGCGGCCCTCGCCGATGCAGCTAGAGAAGGCGGATTGGAGTTCTAATGGCCGAAGCTCAATACGAAGAGAGAACTATCAAAGTCAACAGGGTGGCCAAGGTAGTCAAGGGCGGACGTCGTTTCTCCTTTACTGCTTTGATGGTCATTGGTGACGGAAATGGTAAAGTCGGGCTCGGCTACGGAAAAGCCAAAGAGGCGGGCCTTGCCGTTCAGAAGGGAATCGAAGAGGCGAAGAAGAACCTCTTTGATGTTGCACTATCTGGGAACACGATTACTCACCCGATTATTGGTGAGGCTGGCGCTGGCAGGGTTATGCTAAAGCCCGCGGCACCAGGAACCGGCGTGATAGCTGGCGGCGCAGCGCGTGCAATTTTGGAAATGGCTGGCATCAAAGATATCCTCGCCAAGTCGCTTGGCTCATCGAATGGTATCAACGTTGCCCATGCAACGATCGCCGGCCTTAAAGAGCTCAAGCGTCCAGACGATATTGCCAGACTTAGGGGGAAGGATCCTTCCGAAGTTACCCCGGCCGGCGTACTTCGTGGGTTCAGAGAGCGCACTGCGCGCAATGCTAAGGAGGCGTGATGAGCGAGTTTCTTGAAGTAAGGCAGATTCGCTCCCAGATCGGTTCCAAACCAAAGCATCGCGGGACCCTCAAAGCCCTCGGACTCGGCCGGATAGGCAAGACAAGGACCCTTCCAGATCGACCAGAGATCAGGGGTATGATTGCACGAGTTTCGCACTTAGTAGAGGTGTCGGAAGGCCAGGAAGGTTAGTTAGATGATTAAAGTCCATGAACTGGCTCCAGCGCCGGGCTCCAACAGGGGCAAGAGGCGGGTAGGCCGAGGCATCGGCGGCAAAGGCGGCAAGACCGCCGGACGTGGAACAAAGGGTCAGGGAGCAAGGGATACAATCCCAGCGGGCTTCGAAGGAGGCCAACTTCCGCTAACCCAGAGGCTGCCAAAGCTGAAGGGATTTCACAACCCATTTAGGGTTAGCTATAGCGTTGTCAATCTCAGCTCCGTGCAGAACCTCGCCGAAGGCGGTACGGTTGTGATTGACCCTACGATTCTTCTCGCCAAAGGTCAAGTCCACAAAGGCGAGCCGGTGAAGATTCTGGGTAATGGTTCGCTTACCATTCCAGTGACCGTTTCGGCGCACGCTTTTTCCGAAGCGGCAAAGCAGGCAATTGTCGCCAGTGGTGGCACGGTTGTGGTCCTGGACGCTCCTAATGGTGGGCGTCGTGTACCTGCCAAGGGTAACGCACTAACTAATCGTTAGAGGGTGCGGATTTCAAGGCTCGCGCTTTGGGATGTTATTCTTTATCCGGGTCCAGTTTGCTCTGGGCCCGGATTTTAGCAATTAGCAAGATTTTCAATTTGTAATGTCAAAGGTGGCCGATCTCGTGTGGAGATCGGTACAAGGTAGCTTGGGGGCTAAAGAGGGTGCTCGGAAGTCTGAGGAATATCTTCAGGGTGGCGGAACTTAGAAACAAGGTTCTTTTCACGTTGTTGATTATCGCTATTTACCAGCTGGGCGCGAACGTCCCGATCCCGGGAACGAGTTTTGCAGCCGTTCAGCAGTTGGAGCAAGCGGCAAAGCAGGGCGGAGTCTTCAGCTTTTTGAATCTCTTCTCTGGTAATGCGCTATCACGTGCCGCAGTTTTCGGTCTCGGCATCATGCCCTATATTACCTCGTCAATTATCATCCAGCTTTTAACGACTGTGATTCCAAAGCTCGATGAGTGGAGGGAGCAGGGTGCGGCCGGGCAGCGGAAGATTACCCAGACAACCCGTTACTTGACGGTCACTCTAGCACTTTTGCAGTCGACAGGCCTGGTCTTCGTGTTTCATAAGGGCGGGGCGGGACTTCTTCCTAATAACCAGAAGATCAACCTGATTCCGAACTTCACCCTCCCCCGAGTTTTGTTCATAGTCATGACCTTCACCGCCGGTACTGCTTTTGTCATGTGGCTCGGCGAAATGGTTACCCAGCGGGGGATTGGCCAAGGCATGTCAATTCTGATCTTTACTAACGTCGTGGCGGGACTGCCGACCGGTGGGCACATCATCTTTGTCGAAGCAGGGAAGCTGAAGTTTTCGGTTATTGTCCTTTTGTCGCTGGGCCTGATCATTTCGATCATTATCGTCGAGCTGGGCCAAAGGCGGATTCCGGTGATATTCCCGAGGAGGGTGATTGGCCGCCAGATGTACGGCGGGGACCAGACGTATATCCCGCTGAAGGTCAACCAGGCGGGGGTAATTCCGATTATTTTCGCTTCGTCGATTCTCTACTTTCCGGTTCTTCTCTCCAATGTAATCCCGTGGACCTTTTTCCGGAATTTTGTAAATAACGATCTAGTCTCACCGACAAGTTTCACATATATAGGTATCTACGGATTCCTTATTATCGTCTTTACCTTCTTCTATGTGACAGTCGCTTTTGATCCACACCAGCAGGCAGAGGTCATCAGGAAGCAGGGCGGGTACATTCAGGGGATTCGTCCCGGACCTGCAACCGAGCGGCACTTGACAAAAATTTTGAATCGCATCACCCTCCCCGGTGCGGTATTTCTCGCGGCGGTTGCATTGATTCCGTCAATTGCCCTAGCCCTATGGCACGTAACCGGTTATCCATTCGCCGGTATAACGCTGTTGATTGCCACAGGGGTTGCATTGGAGACTCTCAAGCAGATCGATTCTCAGTTGACCATGCGTAACTACGAGGGCTTTTTAAAGTAGCTCGCTCCTAGCGGAAGGGTCATTTTGATGGTACGCGCTACGCGGCTAGTGATACTAGGTAAGCAGGGTGCTGGCAAGGGGACGCAGTGCGTCAGGTTGTCGCAGCACTATGCAGTACCTCACATTTCCACTGGTGACATGCTTCGGGCAGCGGTAAGGGCTGGTACGGAGTTTGGAAGTTTGGCGAAAAGCTATATGGACAAGGGAGACCTTGTCCCCGACGAGGTGATAACGGGTGTCGTTGCTGAGAGATTAGCGGAGGCAGACGCGCGCCAGATGGGATTTATTCTCGATGGCTATCCACGGACGGTAGGACAAGCGGTGGATCTCGAAAAGATCCTGCTTCCTCTCGAGATTGACCTAGTTCTGGACCTGGTTGTCTCGACTGATCTAGTTCTCAGACGAATCGCTTCTCGAAGAGTTTGTAAGGTATGTGGCGCCAACTATTCGGTGCAAGCTCCTCCCAAGCTCGACTGGAGCTGTGATAACTGTGGCGGAGAGGTAGTCCAAAGAGACGACGACACCGAAGTAGCGGTCAAGAGACGTCTAGACCTATACGAGAGCCAGACAGCGCCTCTAGTAGAGTGGTATGAGGATCGCGAGAAGCTCGTGTCTGTTCTGGGCGAAGGTCATCCGGACGAGGTTATGGCGAGACTAATTGCCGCAGTGGAGAGGGCTAAGGGCGAACCTAAGTGGTAGCAGGCGCATTGTTTCGGCATTGGAGTGTGTGAATGAGGCGTACGAAGGACGAGATAGCCAAGATGCGACGGGCGGGCAAGGTCGTAGCGGAGATTCACGAGAAGACTAGGGCGGCAATTGCACCTGGTGTAACCACCTTGGAAATTGATAAGGTGGCGCGTGACGTGCTCGAAGCCCGCGGAGCGAGGTCCAACTTCTTGGGGTATCACGGCTTTCCTGCGGTTATCTGCACCTCACCGAACAATATGATCGTCCACGGTATCCCCGGGGGATACGTGCTAAAAGAGGGAGACATAATCTCAATAGACGCCGGAGCGATTATCGAGGGTTATCATGGTGACGCAGCTTATACCGCTGCGGTTGGTGAGATCTCCGACGAAGCGGCGCTCCTACTCAAAGTGACCGAAGAGAGCCTGTGGAAGGCGATCGACGTTATAAGGGACGGGAACCGTCTAAATGAAATTGGCCGAGCGGTAGAAAAGCACGTTAAGCCCTTCGGATTCGGCGTCGTAAGAGAGTACGTGGGTCACGGAATAGGGACCGCAATGCACGAGTCGCCCCAGATTCCGAACTATTGGCCCGGTGAGCCGGGCCCTAAGATGAAGGTCGGAAATGTCTTCGCAGTTGAACCGATGATAAACATTGGGTCGGAAGACACCGTGACATTGGAGGATGGGTGGTCAGTGGTTACCAAGGATGGTTCACTTTCGGCCCATTTTGAGCACACAATTCTCGTAAGCGAGGATGGACCAGAGGTCCTGACCGTCTCTGAGTATTAACAGTTATGGCAGTTATAATTGAGATCTGGCGGATTGGCGTTTAGCACGGTATTGCCAATCAATTGGTAGCTCGATAAATATTGTGAACAGGTAGGGAACAAAAGCGACTATATTGTTCCTCTGGGTCTCACTCGCCCCTCCCTTGAGCCATGCCTTCGAACAGTTGGTCTTGTCTTCGGGGACCCGCGGCTGCGGGGTGGGTCTGGGTCCGTTTTGTAAAGCTAGTTCAATAGGAGGAAGTTCTGACGACACCTAAGGAAGATGCGATTGTGCTTGAGGGGACGGTTGTTGAGCCCCTTCCGAATGCGATGTTCCGCGTCGAGCTGGAGAATGGCCATAAGGTTTTAGCCCACAGCTCGGGCAAGATGAGGATGCACAGGATCAGAATACTTCCTGGAGATCGTGTTCAGATCGAATTAACTCCATATGACCTGACTAGAGGACGGATAACTTACCGTTATAAGTGAGCGAGCCAGGCAGGCCATTTAGGGATGTCTGGAGTGAGGAAAGCCGATGAAAGTACGGCCAAGTGTTAAGACTATTTGCGAAAAGTGCAAGGTGATTCGCAGGGAACGCCAGGTTTTGGTGATCTGTGAAAATCCTCGTCACAAGCAGCGGCAAGGTTAAGAAGTAGGACAATGGCGAGGATCGCAGGGGTAGACATCCCCAGAGATAAAAGGCTCGAGATCTCCTTGACATATATCTTCGGGATTGGTTTGACAAGCTCGAGGAAGATATGTGAGGCTACCGAGGTTAATCCTGACACCAGGGTGAAGGATCTGACTGACGAAGAGGTCGCACGGCTTAGAAACTATATCGACCAGAATCTAAAGGTCGAAGGCGACTTGAGACGTGAAGTCGATCAAGACATCAAGAGAAAGATGCAGATCGGCTCTTATCAAGGTTTGAGGCATAGGAGGGGGCTTCCGGTTAGAGGACAGCGTACCCACACCAATGCCAGGACGCGTAAGGGTCCGAAGAAGACAGTTGCGGGCAAGAAGAAGGTCCGGAAGTAGTTCGGTAGCCGGACATTGTTGTTCCGGTCGATGATAGATATAGGGGTTTGCTAGATGGCCAAGCCAAAGCCAGGCGGAAGGCGTCCGCGGCGTCGTGAGCGTAAGAACATCGCCTACGGCGTTGCTCATATCCACTCGTCATTCAACAACACGATTGTGACCATTACCGATGCAGCAGGGAATGTTATTGCCTGGGCATCGGCTGGAAATGTCGGGTTCAAGGGGTCGAGGAAGTCGACGCCGTTTGCCGCACAGGTTGCCGCAGAGACCTGCGCAAAGCGTGCTCAGGAACATGGAATTCGCCAAGTCGAAGTCCTGCTCAAGGGACCAGGTTCCGGAAGAGATACCGCACACCGTGCGATTGCTAACACTGGAATTGAAATAGTTTCTATTAAAGATGTCACCCCAATCCCGCATAACGGCTGTAGGCCGAAGAAGCGCCGTCGGGTCTAGGTCGAGGAGTATTAGAAGTTGGCCAGATATACAGGACCAGTTTGTCGGCAATGTCGCCGGGAGAAGGTGAAACTTTACCTAAAGGGTGAGAAGTGCGATAAGGCTTGTCCAATGGACGGTAAAAAGCCCTATCCTCCAGGTGAGCATGGTAAAGATCGGCAGAGGCAGGGATCTGAGTACTCTACTCAGCTGCGCGAGAAGCAGAAGGCTCGCCGGATCTACGGAATCCTGGAGAAGCAGTTCGCCAATACTTACAACGAGGCGAACCACGCCGCCGGAATCACGGGCGATAATCTACTTAGGATGCTCGAGCTCAGGCTGGATAACGTTACCTTTAGGGCGGGTTGGGCTTCTTCGAGATCCCAGGCCCGTCAGCTCGTGAGCCACGGCCACATAACGGTCAATGGCAAGCGAGTCGATATCCCGAGCTATCGACTCAAAAAGGGTGATTCCGTTGCCCTGATTGCGAAGACTCGTGAGAACATCCAGGTCCGTACGACCAGGGACACGCTGGCCCGTCGGCTTCCAGCTTGGCTGGAGTCCGAGGGAACAGGCTTCGAGGTGAAGGTACTTAATCCGCCACTTAGGGAACAGATCGATACCCAGATAAGAGAGCAGCTCATAGTCGAGCTCTACTCCAAGTAACCAATTCGTAGGAGTAAAGTGCTTTTTATTCAGAGACCAAAGGTTGAAGCGGTCGGCGAGGCAATAGGGAACCGTCAGAAGTTCACTATTGGCCCGCTAGAACCAGGATTTGGCCACACTATTGGAAATTCGTTGAGGCGTGTACTTTTGTCGTCTATTCCGGGCGCAGCTGTTACTCAGCTGCGTTTTGATGACGCTCTGCACGAGTTCACTACGCTTACCGGAGTCAAGGAGGATATTACCGACATCGTCTTGAATCTAAAAGACGTCGTGGTGAGGTCCTTCTCCGAGGAGCCGGTGACAATTCGGATCGACGTTCGTGGACCCAAGGTGGTTAGGGCTGAGGATTTTGCCCTTTCGGCCGATATTGAAATAGTCAATCCCGATCTGCATATCGCTAGTCTTAGTGCAAAGGGTCGGCTAGCTTTCGATGCCGTCGTGGAGAGAGGAAAGGGTTATCGATCCGCTGACAAGAACAAAAGGTCGGCGACGATTGGTATAATCCCAGTCGACTCGATCTTCTCGCCCGTTAGGAGGGTTGCATTCACGGTGACTCCTACCAGGGTAGAGCAGGTGACCGACTACGACCTCTTGACCTTGGACATAGAGACTGATGGCTCGATAACGCCTTCCGATGCGCTAGCGTCTGCGGGTGAGACTCTTAAGAACCTCATGGTTTTAGTCGCTGAGACCAGCGAGAGTCCTCAGGGCCTTGAGCTGACAGAGGCGGAAGTTGACGAGGTGCGATCCTACGACCTTGACCTCCCGATAGAGGAGCTAGGTCTGACCGAGCGCCCGAGGAATTGCCTCAAGCGGGCCCAGATCAATTCGATTGGTGAGCTGATAAATCGCACACCTGAAGATCTACTTGCAATTACTAACTTTGGCCAGAAGTCTTTAGACGAGGTCACTTCGAGACTTGAAGGCCGCGGACTTCAATTGAGGAGCAGGGACTAATGACACCGGGACGCCCTAAGAAGGGTAAGAGGCTCGGCCATAGCGCAGCGCACCAGCGGGCCATCTTGGCGAATCTGGCGGCGTCGCTGTTTGCTGCGGAGTCGATTATGACTACCGAGGCGAAGGCGAAGTTGCTGAGGCCAGTAGTTGAGAAGATGATAACCAAAGCCAAGGCTGGTGGAGTCCACAATCAGCGGCTTGTTGTCTCGTTCCTCAGAGACAAAGACATGGCTCATAAGCTCTTTGAAGATATCGGGCCACGCTACGAGGGACGATCGGGTGGCTATACGAGGATTCTGAAAAGGGGACCTCGTCATGGGGATAACGCCCCAATGGTTGTTATAGAACTGGTGTGACACGGTCTCACCATGCCAGTGAAGCCGGACAAGGCGGACTCTTCGACGAGGAGATTGCTTTGGCTTCAGAGGCTCTAGAAGTTGAGATGCAGAATTCCGAGGCGGCCCCAGCGGGGGCCGCTTTGCATTACGCTGCGTCGATCAGTTATGTCGGTACTGGGTATCACGGAATCGCTTATCAGGCTGGACAAAGAACCGTTGTCGGCGTGCTCGGTGTGGCGATTGAACGCGCTCTGCGACAACCTGTCGACATTGTCGTAGCCGGACGAACTGACGCTGGCGTGCACGCCTTAGATCAGGTGATAAGTTTTACTGGGCCCCCTCACAAGGGAGGCATCGACGGGCTGTACCAGTCTCTCGCTAGGCAGTTGCCAGACGACGTCTCTGTGAATTGGGTCGGGTTGACGGACCAGTCCTTCTCGGCTCGGCATTCGGCTAAATACCGGCACTATCTTTACCGGATACTCCCGGGAGCCGAGAGGGATGCTTTGAGCTCCGATCGGAGCTGGCAAGTCCCCTTTGATCTCGATCTTCCAGCGATGAGATCGGCGTCTTATGTATTGATCGGTGAACATGATTTTGCGGGATTTAGCAAAAAGGGTCCTGAGGGTGCTTCAACGATTAGGCGGGTCTTCGACGCGAGATTGAGTAAACGAGGGCGCTTCGTCGACTTTGAAATTTGGGCTAATGCCTTTTGTCATCAGATGGTGCGGGGAATTGTTGGCACATTAGTCGAGGTAGGCAGGGGCAAATGCTCGGCAAGCTCCTTCGCAAGTAGTGTTCTTTATCCCTCTGGAGCTAAGCGTCTTCTCGCACCCCCGGGGGGTCTCTATTTGGTGGAAGTGGGCTACGGCGAGTTTTCTAGGGCTAAGGATCTGGATCCGCTATTGTTTCCGGTTGGTGAAGTACCCAATTCCGTCTATGCTATTTCCTCGTGTCTTGGGCGCAAAAGCCGCCCGGAGCAAGTTCTAAACCGGTGAGGATTATGAAGACATTCGTGACCAAGCAGTCTGACGCTGTTGCGGACCGCAAGTGGTATGTAGTAGATGCCGAAGGGATGGTGTTGGGGCGACTCGCCACCGAGGTGGCACACATCATCAGGGGCAAGCATAAGGCGATCTTTGCACCCTATCTAGACGCGGGCGACCACGTGATAGTAATCAATGCGGATAAGATCGTATTGACATCTAATAAAGCTGATCGCAAGCTTGCGTACCACCACACGGGTTATCCCGGCCACCTTCGGGCTGCGCTTTATCGTGACCTGCTCAAGGACAAGCCGGAGTTCGTTATCGAAAAAGCGGTTAAGGGTATGTTGCCACATGGCCCGCTAGGGCGCCAGATGGCTAAGAAGCTCAAGGTCTATTCAGGTCCAGACCATCCCCACCAGGCACAGCTACCGGTTCTACGCACCCTCGGCACAGCGCCGAAGGGTTCCTGAGTCTTTTGATCCGAGAGGTTTTTAGGAAATGACTAAGACAACCATTCAGTCCACCGGAAGGCGTAAGCAGGCCATTGCAAGGGTGAGGCTTTCTGCCGGCGAAGGCAATATTACGGTCAACAACAAGCCCTTTGCTAGTTATATAACGTCGCTTGCCCAGCAGACAATGGCTACCGAGCCATTGCGAGTGGCCCAGGTTGCATCGGAATATGACCTATCGATCACGGTCGACGGCGGAGGAATAGCTGGACAGGCCGGGGCAATTCGTCTCGGAATAGCCCGGGCATTGATCGAAGCCGATCCCGAGCTTAGAGGGATCCTCAAGAAGGCTGGCTTTTTGACCAGGGACGCGCGAGAGAAGGAGTCCAAGAAGTACGGACTCAAGAAGGCCCGGAAGGCGCCTCAGTTCTCCAAGCGTTAGTTTCTTGCTTCGCTTTGGAACAGATGGAATTCGAGGCAGGGCCAACGAGACTTTAACGGTCTCGCTGGCCCTCGCTTTGGGTGTCGGGGTGGGCGAAGTTTTAGGCGCTAGCCGGGTGATTATCGGCAGGGATACACGCGAATCTGGCCCGATGCTCGTGGCTGGTGTCGCCGCTGGACTTATGAGCATGGGGGTCGACGTAGTCGACCTCGGGGTAGCTCCAACCGGAGCTATTGCATTCGCCTCCTCTTTATACAGACTTCCGGCGGTGGTCGTATCGGCTTCGCATAACCCCTATTTTGACAATGGGTTAAAGGTATTTTCAGCTGGCGGGAGAAAGCTGTCCGATCAGGATCAGCAAGCAGTTGAGGACTCTATTGAAGCCTTTTTGCACTCGAATCGGCCACGGTCTATCGCAGCAATCGGGACATTGGACCGCGAGGACGTCTCCTTTGACTATCGGCGGCACATTTTAAGCTCAGTCGGAGCGGGGAGAGATCGCGGAAGCTTGCGGGTGGTGCTAGATCTGGCTAACGGCGCCGCTACTTCAGTTGCTAAAGAGCTATTTGGCGAACTCGGAGTGCAGGTGGTGCGTACCCTATCCGACAATCCCTCGGGCAGAAATATCAATGAAGACTGCGGCTCGACGAGTATTGATCAGTTGCGGAGGGCGGTGGTGGATTCACGGGCAGATGTTGGCCTCGCCTTTGACGGCGATGCTGATCGAGTGATCGCGGTGAGCGAGTCCGGTGAAGTGGTGGATGGTGACCAGCTGATGGCCATGTTTGCGCCAGACCTCTACGAAAGTGGAAAGCTAAAGGGCGCTGGGATTGCGGCCACGGTGATGAGCAACCTCGGCTTACACCGGGCGATGGAGCGACTTGGAGTCTCGCTGTTCATCACCCCAGTTGGTGATCGTTTTGTCCTGGATGCGATGGAGGCCAATGGGCTGTCCTTGGGCGGAGAGCAGTCGGGCCACATTATCTTTTCTGACTATGCGACTACGGGAGACGGCCTGTTGACCGGATCGATGCTTATTGACCTATTGGATAGGTCTAACGCGAAGCTGTCGGAGATGTCCGAAGCTGCCATGGTCAAATACCCCCAGGTGCTGATCTCGGTTACGGTCTCGGATCCCAAGCGGGCGGCGTCGTCGGATCGGGTGCGAGGGGCAATTGAAATGGCGGAAAGCTTCTTAGGCGGTAGTGGGAGGATACTACTTCGCCCTTCTGGTACCGAACCGGTCGTGAGGGTTATGGTGGAAGCGGAGACCCACTCACAGGCCCGAAGCATAGCAGAGGGCATTGTCGCATCTATCGACTGCTAAGTCTCTCTAGCCGGTAACAATTGGATAGGGTCGACATTCGCATAGGCTCTAGAGAATGTGCGGAATAATTGGGGTTAGTGGGGTTCATGACGCCCCAGAAGTGATCGTTGAAGCGCTTAGGCGCCTTGAATACCGGGGCTATGACTCAGCCGGGATGACTATCTACCAGGATGGAAAGCTCAAGAGGGTCAGAGAGGCTACCGGTACACATTCTGTAGAGCTGCTTTCAAAGCACATCAAAGATTTCCAGGGTTCGGACTCGATTTCTGGTTTAGGCCACAATCGCTGGGCTACCCACGGGAAACCGTCGCAGGAGAATGCGCATCCGCAGTTCGACTGTTCGGGACGGGTTGCGGTTGTTCATAACGGAATTGTGGAGAACTTCCTTGAGCTCAAGAAAGACCTTTTAAGTCATGGCCACGTGTTTTCGTCGGAGACCGACACAGAGGTGATCGCTCATCTTTTGGAAGTGGCTTTGACCGAGACCGACAGGATAGATTTTGCGCTAGCCGAGGTCTTTTCTAAATTACGGGGAGCTATGGCAATTGTTGCGATGGAGACTTCTCGGCCGACACTTTTGGCTTGTGTCAGAAGGACGAGTCCGCTAATAATTGCGACAAACGATGGCGAGGGATTTATAGCCTCCGATATCCCGGCGATTCTGGGGAGGGCAAAACACTACTACCAGATAGATGACGGCGTCGTGGCGGGTGTAGAGCTCGGGGAGATTAGCGCCTTCCGGCTTGATCATCAGCCCGTCGAACCGAGGAAATTCGTCGTCACCTGGGATCTGAGCAGGGCGGCCCGAGATGGCTATGACGACTTCATGTCCAAAGAGATCATGGAACAGCCTCAGGCGATAAGGGATACGCTCGCAGGGAGGCTTCAGCTCTGGGATACTTCGGGCATTAATCTAGATGAACTCCGACTAGACCTCGAACAGCTTCTTGGGGTGAACAAGATATTTATGATCGGCTGTGGCACCAGTTACCATGCCTGCATGGCGGCACGCTACGCGATCGAGAGTCTCTGTAAAATTCCCGTAGAGCTCGATGTCGCAAGTGAGTTTCGATACCGCGAGCCCAAGTTGGATCCACAGACCCTCGTGATTGCGGTAAGCCAATCTGGCGAGACATTGGATACCATCGCCGCCCTCGCCGAAGCGTCTGACTCCGGCGCTATTAGCCTCGTAATTTCGAATGTCGTCGATTCTTCGATGGCGAGAATGGCCGACGCGGTTATCTATACCCATGCCGGTCCAGAGGTGTGCGTAGCGTCGACCAAGACCTACCTAGCCCAGATAGTGGCCTTGGAGCTTTTTGCGATCTATTTCGCAAGGCTGAAAGGAACTTCGACGGTCGAAGAGATCCAATCGTTAGCCTCAGCACTGGCGGACCTCCCAGACAAGGTGGAGCAACTCACCAACAGGTTTTCAGAGATGATTCAAGTCGCCTCCAAAGTGGAGGCCTTTGAGCGGTTCTACTTTATCGGTCGTAATGTCGGCTTTCCCGTTGCCTTGGAAGGTGCCCTAAAGCTCAAGGAGCTGAGCTATTTGCCTGCTGAAGGGTTTCCTGCAGGAGAGCTCAAGCACGGCCCTATAGCGATGCTAGACCCCTCTTCGGTCGTCGTGGCCATAGCCACCAGGGGTCGGTTGTGGGAGAAAGTCATGGCAAATCTCCAAGAGGTCAAGGCGAGGGGGGCCAAAGTGTTGCTAGTAGCGAACGAAGGCGACCAGCAGACCATAGCAGAGGGTGATGCCGCTTTTCTAGTACCATCGACGCATCCTCTTCTTAGCCCTGTGCTAGATACAATACCGTTGCAGGTCCTCGCCTATCACCTAGCGAGATTCAGGGGATTTGACGTAGACAGGCCGAGAAATCTTGCCAAGACCGTCACGGTCGAATGACTCCAGGCGGAATCCTGAGTATCAGTCGAAGAGGTTAGTTCCGTGTGGGGCTCCTCTCGAATTTCGATCATCGTACAGGACGGCTAGCGTTGGCCTGTTTGGACCAAGATGGAGGAGCAATGTCGAGTTTTGACGCCTTTGAAGCACTTAGCTTTGACTGCTATGGCACACTTATCGACTGGGAGACGGGAATAGTGAAGGCCATTAACGGGTGGCCCCAACTTTCGAAAGTTCCTCGAGATGGGGAGGAAATTCTCACTGCTTTTGCGGCACATGAATCAAAGATCCAGGCATCCAAGCCTCGAGCGAACTACACCGAGATCCTAAGCGAGTGCGCATTTTTGGTAGCAGACGACTTAGGGATTACCATCGGTGATGAACAAGCGGCAGAGCTTGCTAACTCGGTGGGCGACTGGCCTCCATTTTCAGACTCTGAAGAAGCCCTTCGCCTGTTGGGCGAGAAGTTCAAGCTCATTATTCTGTCGAACGTAGATCGAGTTTCATTTAGCCGGAGCAACAAACTGTTAAAAGCCAATTTCGACCTAGTAATCACCGCTGATGATGCTGGAAGCTACAAACCGGATTCAGCTAACTTTCAGCTTCTTATTGATCAGGTATCATTTTTAGGGATTGAAAAGGATCGCATACTTCACGTAGCGCAGAGCCTTTTCCACGATCACTATCCAGCGAAAAGTTTTGGTCTGAGCACCGTTTGGATAGACCGAAGAGCCCGTTTTGGCGGGTGGGGGGCTACTCCGCCTCCTCAAGGTAGCGTAGAACCCGATTGGAGATTTCAATCGATGGCCGACTTTGCCGCGGCTTGCCTATCGTAAAAGCGAAAGAACTGATGGCAGAATGACAGAAAGAACCCACGATAATTGACTTACTAACCGATTCGAATTGTAGTGCGGTATTTATACAGTTACCTTACTTTTCGTTTTTTGGAGCTATTGCTGGCTTTGTAATGTATTTTGATTAAGTGATATATACCCAAGATACCGCTAGGCGAGTGGACGCAAATTACCTCATTACCCTCGCCGTGGTAGCTGAGACAGAGAGCATTTCAGAAGCCGCTAGTCAGCTTGGTTTGTCACAACCGGCCGTTTCTCAGCAGCTTAAGCAGCTCTCGGAAGCCTTAGGCGAAAGGCTCCATGTGCGCAGAGGGCATGGAGTCCAATTGACCACCGCTGGAATGGCCCTAGCGGAACGATCGGTCTTTCTACTTCGATCGTATAGATCAGTTTTGGACTACCTTGCGAGCCTTTCAAAAGGCCTCGGCGGGATTCTTTCTACGGCTGCCTCGAACACTGTCGCCGCATTTGTGATGCCCGCGCTGATGGTTCAGTACCGCGCGGAGAATCCAGGGGTAAAGCTCGAATTAAGGTCAGGGAATTCTGAGCAGGTCGTCGAAGACATAGCATCGTGGCATGCCGAGCTTGGGATTTTCGAATCTCCGAGGCTAGCTTTGCCAGACGGACTAGCAGAGGTTGCTATTGACGGGGATGAACTTCTGTTGGTAGCGTCCGAGGACTTTGTCTCGGTACATGGGAGGTCCTTCGCCAAAGCGGATCTTGCTGACCTCCCGATGGTCTGGAGAGAAAAGGGATCCGGAGTGAGAAACGTCGCCGAGACTGCACTTATTAAAGCCCAAATACCTTTTGAGGTTGGCTTTGAAATTGCCGGTGGGGAGGGCGTGAAGGAGGCGATATTGAGTTCGCTGGGCGCAGGTTTTCTCTCTTCAAGGGCGGTAAGGAGGGATATCGACGAGGGCCGATTAATGCTTTTGGAAGTAGAAGGGCTGCCCTCGATCACCAGGGGGTACCGAGTTGCATTCCACCCAGGAACTCTTTCGATACCGGCCCGTAATTTCTTGTGTCTTCTCGGACACAACGACGTCGAATAGACCAAGTAGTTCCCACGGCGTCTTGGTAACTCGTAGGCGATAGTTGTCGACAAGATCCTCTATCCTCTTCAAGGTGGTTAGCATCCGGACTGGCATAGATATCTTGGAGGTTCACAGGATGAGGGAATCGATCCTGCGAACCCCGAACCTGAGAGAGCGACTATTTTTTGAATCCGAGATCTCCTTTGCCTATGCCCGAGCCAATCCTTATGGAGCGCTAGCCGCACGCTTTTGTGCTAAAGAGGCGGCGATGAAGGCCCTTGGCAAGGGTATGCGCGGTGCCCGTTTTAGGGAAATAGAGGTAATTAGGCTCCCCACGGGTGAGCCGACGCTGCGCTTCTTCGGAGGTGCAAAGGAGACTTTTTTGGAGCTTGGAGTCGTTTCCCTTTCGGTCTCGATGTCCCATAGCGAGACTATTGCGAGCGCTTTATGTGCATTCGTCATCGACGAGGAAGTCACGCCAAGATCATGATCATTCGATTCCAACGTATAGCTGAAGACGGGATGGCCGGATTGGAAATAGCTGGAGGCAGAAGTTGATTCCGATTGTGAACTCAAATCAGGTTACGATCTTCGACAATGAATTGGTTAAGACTCATGGTGTAGACGCAGTCATCAATCGTGTCGGATTTTCGGTTGCGAGGAGAATCGAGAATAGATTCGGCGGCTCACTTTATGGTCGAAGGATTGTGGTTCTTGCCGGTCCTGGAAACAATGGGAAAGACGGGATTGCGGCCGCAAAACACCTAGTGGGACTTGGTGCGAAGGTAAGGGTTTTTGAGTTCGCTGAGTTGATCGAGAGGAATCTTGACCTTGGAGATCTCCGCGAGGTGGACCTGGTCGTAGATGCGATATTCGGATCTGGCCTCTCCCGGGATTTTGATCCTCCCCGACTGCCTACGGGAGTTCCGGTATTGGCGATAGACATTCTTTCCGGGTTGGACTCGGACTCCGGCTTGAGAAGGGGCGGATCACTTGTCGCCCTTGAAACGGTTGTGATAGGGGCCCTCAAGTCAGGACATCTCCAGAACGACGGGATGCGAATATCGGGTGAAATTTCGCTGGTGCTCAGGGACCTCTACGGTGGTTCGAAAGAGTTCTTTAAGAGCCAGAATGAACCAGAATGTCACCTCTTTGAGGAGGCCGACTTGAAGGGTCTAATTCCAGTCGCCGGCCACGAGGGGCACAAGTGGAAGAGGGCGGTAATGGTCGTAGCCGGTTCGGATTCGATGGCCGGATCTGCAACTATGGTGGCATCTGGGGCTTTTGCGGCTGGCTGCGGAATGGTCGTACTACATACCGAGGCAAAGAGCCTGCAGCAGCTTCCCTCACAATATGTCGTCCGGTCGATAGAGAGGATGTGGGCGCCACCGCTACTTGACCAGCTCCCCCGCTTTGGAGCCGCGGTAATCGGACCGGGCCTCGGAGATTCGCTGCAGATTTCAAACATGGTCAGGAGGTTTGTCGCTGGAGCAGATCGTCCAGTGGTGATCGATGCAGACGGGATTAAGGCCTTCACCTCGGCAAGCCAGCTAAAAGCCTCAGTCGAGGCGAATAGGAGACCGGTCGTTATTACTCCGCATGTTGGAGAGTTCAATTACATCGGCAAACACGATGGCTTCAAAGTCGCCGAAGACAGCGATCTTGTAGCTGCGGTTAGGACTATGGCGAGAGCCACGTCGGCAACGGTGATGCTCAAGGGTTCGCCGACGATTGTCGCCGACCCTGCTGGGCGAGTCGTCGTCGTGACAGAGGGAAATTCGCTGCTAGCTTTCGCAGGATCCGGAGACGTGCTTTCGGGGATTGTGGGTAGCTTTTTGTCGATGGGATTAGATCCGGTGGACGCGGCAGCCGCCGCGGCCTTTGTCCACGCTAGGGCAGCACGCCTTTCCGGCGGCTTTTCCACCTCGCCTGACGGATTGATCCGGGAGGTTCCAAGGGCGATCGAGGGACTCAGTCAAAAGTGGCATCTCGACCAGTCGGCCTATCGAATCATATGAAGCTCTTCTTTGTGGAACGGTCTCATCTGTCGCTAGCCTGTTGGTTTGAAGGTGCTGAGGTAAAGCAGATATAGATGGAGGCGACGTGGAGGCTCTGAGTCGGTCGGCGTGGGCTGAGGTGGACTTGGATGCGCTCTATCACAACGCAAGGTCGGTAGTCCGGATCGTAGCCCCGAGTGAATTTTGTGCGGTTGTGAAGGCTAATTCATACGGTCACGAGGCCACAGAAGTTGCTAAGACCGCGATTTTGGCCGGAGCGAGTTGGCTAGCGGTTGCGACAATCGAAGAGGGTCTCTCCCTGAGAGACGGTGGGATTAAAGCTCCGATACTACTGCTCGTAGAGCCGGACCGACAGTATATTGAAGCCGCACTTAGATCGGGACTAACCGTCTCAGTGGACCACCCAGAATTAGCGTGGGAGATAGCGGCGGCTAGGGACCGCATTTGGGGAGACGAATCTACGGATATATCGATCCATATTCATCTCGATACCGGGATGGCAAGAGCGGGATCCTCCCTCGAAGAGGCGGTCGAGATTGCGAAGATAGCCCGCTTTTCCAAGGTAACGGTTGGCGGGCTGTGGAGCCATCTAGCGATAGCAGACGATGCAAGGGGTAGGAGTTTTACACTTGAACAACTAAAACGTTTTGAGGCGGCGAGGCTAGCACTTGCCGCAGTGGGGTGCCACCCAAAGCTTTCCCATATTGCAAATTCCGCTGGGGCGATCTCCTACCCGTCTTCAAGGTATGACATGGTTCGAGTCGGCATAGAGCTTTACGGATACCCCCCATCTGCGCAGGTTCCAATGCCGAGTCTGCGACCCGTTATGTCCCTCAAAGCCCGCGTCGTTCACCTCAGACGGATATCTATCGGTGAAGCGGTTTCTTATGGACTAAAGAGACCGGTAATCGTAGACTCGACTATTGCTACCGTTCCAATAGGTTACGCCGACGGGGTCCCCAGGGCACTTTTTGATGCGCAAGGTGAGGTGCTAATTAGGGGCAGGCGTTATCCGCTGGCTGGGGTGATAACAATGGACCAACTTATGGTCGATCTCGGAGAAGAGTCTGACGTGGCCCTCGGCGATGAGGTGGTTCTGCTGGGTCGGCAAGGCCGGGAATCTATTGGCGCAGATGAGTGGGCGGATAAACTCTCAACTATCTCCTATGAGGTGATCGCAAGGATCGGTAACAGGGTACCTCGAGTGTTGGTCGGCAATCCACAGGCACTCAGCGAAAATGAGGTCGCGCGCTGATGTCTGACCTTGACTCGCTAGCGATCGAGGCGGCGGCTTGCAGGGCTTGTGAGCTTTGCAATACCCGCAAGAACGTCGTATTCGGAGAAGGAAATCAGAATGCGACGATGATGTTCGTGGGCGAAGGACCAGGACGAGACGAGGACTTAGTGGGACGTCCCTTCGTCGGGCGAAGCGGAAAGCTGTTAGAAAAGCTGATAGAGCAGGAAACAGGGTGGGACAGGGGAGAAGTTTATATAGCCAATACGGTCAAGTGCCGACCTCCGAACAACCGTAACCCCCTTCCTGAGGAGATAGCCAGCTGTGAAGGATTTTTGAGGTCTCAAGTAGCTATTGTGAATCCGACAGTGATCGTAACCTTAGGCGCAGTGGCATCGCGGGCACTTCTGGGGGTAAATGAAGGCATCGGTTCACTCCGAACCCAGGTGTTTGATTTTCACGGTTGCGTTTTGATTCCGACCTATCATCCTGCGGCAGCTCTGCGAGGTGGTACTGGAGTGCTGGCGGCAATGAGGTCGGATCTTGCAAAGGCCCGGCTTTTGGCGGACGAGTAGCCATGAAAAAGTTTGAGCTTCGCTCTGGGTCAATTGAACAGACCCAGGCAATAGGGGAGAAGCTGGCGTTGGCGGTGATCCCGGGAGATGTGATCGATCTTCGTGGTCCTCTGGGAGCGGGGAAGACCGCCTTTACACAGGGTTTTGCCCGCGGATTGGGCGTCAAGGGATCCGTCACCAGCCCAACTTTTCTGATGGTCAAAAGCTATTCGGGGCGCCTTGATCTACTCCACTGCGACCTTTATCGCACGAGCAGTTCAGTAGAGGTTGAAATGCTCGGCATAGACGAGGAACTCGACGCAGGGGCGGTCGCGGTCGTCGAATGGGGAGAGAGGGCCGAGGGCGAACTCGACGCCGTCGTCGTGGTCGATTTTAGCGTGCCTAAACAGGATCCAGGATCCAGGGTCTTGGAATTTACCCTCAGAAATGGCTCACAAGATAGATTCGAATCTATGTGGAGCCACTTGGAGGTCCAATGACCGAAGAGTACGGTCGGGATAGCGCAATTGGAGCGATGAAAGCCCCGGGATGCCAACTCCTCGTTGATAGCTCAGGTGAGCAGTTGCTCCTTGGTCTGGTCGCCCAGGGAATGTTGGTCGTTGCTGAGCCACATGAAAGCTTGCGCCAAATTGAGGCCATTAGCCTAGAGGTGCAGAACCTAGTTGACCGGGTGAACCTTGAAGTCTCGTCAATATCTTCAGTCGGAGTAGTGGTCGGGCCCGGCTCAATGGCTGGCTTGAGGGTCGGGGTGACCTTTGCAAAGACTCTCTCATACGCTTTAGGCTGCGGAATTGTTTCTCTTTTTTCTCATGAAGTAATCGCGAACATCTACGCTAAAACTTTAGATCCGGTTGTTGTCCTCAGAAGGGTAAGGAAGCAAGAGGCCTTTGGAGCTATCTGTGCGAGGGGTCCTTTGGGTTTGACCACGCTATCGGGGCCGGTTGTGCTGGGCCCTAACCAACTGACGACTTGGCTTGATCACTCGAACCTGACGGGAACGTCCTATCTGGTCGTTTCGGATCGAGCTCCAAGCCAAGTCCTTGCTGAAGATTATGGCGGAGTGGTTGTCAATTTTCATCTTCCTACCATGCGTCGGGAGACCTGTCAGTCGATGTGGCAGCTTATGGACGCTGGCCCAGAGGGGGCAAAATTTAAAAGCCACGCTGAGGTGGCGATCTCCTATGTGCGGGGTGCCGATACCAGGGTGAGCTACCAAAGGTTAAATTCCACTGGCGATTTGGAATGGGTGAAGGATTGAGAGGAATTAGCTCCCATCAGCTGGGTGATTTGAGGGTGATTAGGATGCGGCGGCGACACTTGCCTGGAGTGTTGCGCATCGAGAATCGGTCATATCCGCGCCCTTGGTCGTTGGGGATATTTCTTTCCGAGATTTCGCTTGGTGAGTCTCGCCAGTACTTTGTAGCTGTTCTGGGCTCAAAGGTCATTGGGTACTGCGGGATGATGATCATACTCGATGAATGCCACATCACTAATATTGCCGTCGACGGCTCTTATGGGTCAAAGGGGGTCGCAAAGCGTCTACTTCTCAACGCTTTTGAAGTGGCTCAAGGACTATCAATTAAGGACATGACCTTGGAGGTTAGGGCGAGTAACCAGATTGCCCAGCGGCTCTACTTCAAATTCGGATTCGAACCCGTGGGCATCCGGAAGAACTACTATGCGGAGTCAAATGAGGACGCCGTGATCATGTGGTGCTACGACATTGCGTCAGAGGAGAACAGCCGAAGAAGAGAAAAGGTTAGAGCTGAATTGAAGGATTTCAGGCGGGATTCCACAGCCGAGGAGTCCTCAGAAGGATCGGTAGACCTCGATGTCGAGGAGTCGATAGAGGCGCAAAGTGGCGAATCAGATGAGTGAGAAAAAACTGTTCTGCGCTAACAACTTCACCATCTTGGGGATAGAAACCTCCTGCGACGAAAGTGCTGCCTCGGTGGTGAGTGCAAATATGGTGCGCTCTTCGGTGATTTCGGATCAAGGCAAGATCCACTCAGGTTTTGGGGGGGTGGTTCCAGAACTCGCCTCCAGGGAGCATGAAAGGGTCATAATCTCGGTAATTGACGAGGCTTTGAAAAGGGCCAGGATTTCGAACCCATATCGAGAGATCGATGCAATTGCCGTTACAAAGGGTCCCGGGTTGATGGGTTCCCTCCTCGTAGGCGTGGCGGCGGCTAAATCCCTCTCTCTCACCTGGGGGGTCCCTCTTGTCGGTGTAGATCACATGGAGGGCCACATCTTCGCTTCGTCGCTTGAGACTAGTCCAGCGGAGCTTCCGGCGATGGTACTTCTGGTCTCCGGAGGGCACACCCAGTTGATCTATGTAAACGGTCCCGGTAGGTATCAGCTCGTCGGAACTTCAATCGATGATGCTGCCGGTGAGGCTTTTGACAAGGTTGCAAGGCTCCTTGGACTTGGCTTTCCTGGGGGCCCGGCGATAGACCTCGCTGCTAGGCAAGTCGAAGGTGGCTTTATTCGCTTTCCAAGGGCGATGCTCAATAAGGGTTATGACTTCTCCTTTTCCGGCCTCAAGACCGCCGTGCTGAACTATCTGGAGACGAATAAGGTGGCTTCACCAGAGTTAGTCGCAGCGAGTTTCCAAGAAGCCGTGGTCGATGTGCTGGTGAAGAAGACCTTTGCGGCGGCTAAAGCCTATGGGGTCAAATCTGTCGTGCTTGGAGGCGGAGTTGCCGCTAACTCTAGGTTGCGCTACGAGGTCTCATCTGCAGCGCAGGAGATGGGAATACAGGCGGCCATACCTGCTCCGATCTCTTGTACCGACAACGGATCGATGATTGCGGCTGCGGGCGCTTACCGCCTCGGAGTAGACGGACCTAGCGACCCGGTCTTTGGTGTTGAGCCATCGGCGATGCTTAAATATTTCGAGTGAGAGTTGAGACTACTTTTGTCACCTTGTTCCGGGAAAGTTGGCAGATTTTAGCTAGAAGTGAAGAATAACTACCGCAATTAGCACTCAGACTGCTAGAGTGCTAATTGGCCAATATCCGGTCCAAACCTTACAAGGAGGCTTGTTAGATGAAGCTCCAACCGCTGGAGGATCGCATTGTAGTGCGGCCGGCAGAGTCCGAAGAGAGGACCGCCTCAGGGCTGGTCATCCCGGACACTGCTAAAGAGAAGCCGCAGCAGGGAGAGGTTCTTGCCGTCGGTCCCGGTCGCAGGGCTGAGTCGACTGGGCAGATCATTCCGCTAGATATTCAGGTGGGCGACACAGTTGTCTACTCGAAGTACGGCGGTACCGAAGTGTCCCTCGAGGGCGTAGATTACCTCGTCCTTTCTTCTCGTGACATTCTGGCAAAGGTGAACAAGTAGATGTCAAAGATACTTCATTTTGATGAAGCTGCGAGGCGAGGCCTCGAAGCAGGAGTTAATAAGCTCGCCGACACCGTCAAGGTAACCCTAGGCCCCAAAGGCCGAAACGTGGTTTTGGCGAAGAAGTTTGGCGCTCCGACGATCACCAACGACGGCGTCTCGATCGCAAGAGAGATTGAACTAGAGGACCCATTTGAAAATATGGGAGCCCAACTAGTCAAGGAAGTGGCGACTAAGACCAACGATGTTGCTGGCGACGGTACCACCACTGCGACTGTTCTTGCCCAGGCGATGATTCGTGAAGGATTGAAAAACGTAGCCGCTGGCGCCAATCCAATGTCGCTTAAGAAAGGCATCGAAAAGGCTGTCAAAGCTGCCATCGAGGGAATCGCCGAGCAGGCGAAGCCGGTCGAAGGAAGAAATGACTTCGCCCAGGTGGCGGCGATCTCCGCCGCAGATCCCGCAATTGGCGAGGTTCTTGCCGAGGCGATCGACAAGGTCGGCAAGGATGGAACTGTCACGGTCGAGGAGTCGAATACTTTCGGGCTCGAACTCGAATTTACCGAAGGCATGCAGTTTGACAAGGGATATCTTTCTCCCTACTTTGTCACAAATCCCGACAGGCAAGAGGCAATCCTAGACAACGCTTACATTCTGCTTGTGTCCTCAAAGATCTCTTCGGTCCACGAGATGCTTCCAGTACTCGAGAAAGTAATGCAGAGTGGAAGGTCATTGCTGATCGTTGCCGAGGATGTCGAAGGCGAAGCCCTTGCGACACTGGTTGTCAACAAGATAAGAGGAACTTTCAATTCGGTTGCTGTGAAGGCACCTGGATTTGGAGAGCGCAGGAAGTCGATGCTTCAGGACATGGCTGTCCTCACCGGCGGACAGGTCATCTCCGAGGAAGTTGGACTCAAACTCGATGCAGTCAGCTTGGACCTTTTAGGCCAGGCCAGGCGTATTGAGGTGACCAAGGATGACACCAAGATAATCGACGGCGCGGGCACCAAAGAGGATGTTGCAGGTCGTGTGGCTCAGATCAGGCGTGAGATCGACGACACTGATTCTGACTGGGATCGTGAGAAGCTTCAGGAGAGACTCGCAAAGTTGGCCGGCGGCGTAGCGATAGTCAAGGTCGGCGCTGCGACTGAAGTCGAACTGAAAGAGAAGAAGCATCGTATCGAGGATGCCTTGTCAGCTACAAGGGCAGCTATCGAAGAGGGAATAGTCGCTGGCGGAGGAACCGCTCTACTGAGGGTTAGAGCTAGGGTGCTAGCACTCGCCGAGACCCTAGATGGCGATGAGGCCACCGGGGCCCGAATCGTGGCAAAGTCCCTCGAAGAGCCGCTTAAGTGGATCGCATACAACGCTGGACTCGAAGGACCCGTCGTGGTTGAAGCTGTCTCAAGAGAGACGGGAGCCATGGGGCTTAACGCCAGGACAGGTGTGTACGAGGATCTAGTCAAGGCTGGGGTCATCGACCCAGCGAAGGTGACTCGTTCGGCGCTTCAGAATGCGGCTTCAATTTCAGCACTTCTACTTACCACCGAGGCAACCGTTGCCGACAAGCCCGAAGCCTCAGACGCAGGAGCTGCGGCCATGGGTGGAATGGGCGGCATGGGTGGAATGGGCGGCATGATGTAGCTTGTCATGGCCGAACGGCCAAGACGACTAAGGACTGCTAAAGATCCAGGGGACAGGGCGTTGCTCTGTCCCCTTTTCGGTTAATTCTGCTGAGTCGGCTTGAGCGCGAGGACTCAAATTGGTGCTTCGGGGCAAGTAACATCGGAAGTAGGGGGTAAGAGTTGGTGAACACGTCGGCGGACTATCGAAGCAGATATCCACAGGTTATTCCCGTACCCGCATTTGTCGGAGTAGCGGAGAAGTCGCGATGGCAGACGCAGGTTTCAGGGTTAGCCCGGGTCGACTTGGAAAAGGCGACTGCAATCCTACGAAGTCGCCTGAGTTCGGATCATTTCGATAGCCGTCCCAAATCCAACGGATCTTCGCGCCAGGCCGCAGTTCTCATTCCAATATTTGATTTTCAGGGAAGCATGGGGATAGTCCTCACAAAGAGATCGACCAAGCTTTCCAGGCATGCCGGTGAGATCTCCTTTCCAGGGGGTGGAGTGGAGCCAGGAGAGACCTTCTTCCAGGCGGCGATTAGGGAGGCTCAAGAGGAAGTGGGCCTGGAACCATCTGATGTGGAAAGAATTGGCCTGCTCGGGTCATTGCAAACGATCAGGCATTCGGAGAGTTTTCTTGCATATGTGGGAAAGATACCGAGAAGTTCCCAACTTTCTGAGTCAGAAGAGGTGGAAAAGGTTATAAAAGTGAGCCTGCGGGATTTGATTGATCTTGACAGGCATCACTCTGAGGTATGGTCGTCCCCTGAGTTCGGCAGCAGGACAATGCATTTTTTTGAACTGGAGACGGACCTTGTTTGGGGAGCAACTGCGAGTCTATTATCCGACTTGTTGGATGTATTGGCAGGCGGAGAGTCTAAAGGAGGAATAGATGGCAACTCTGAGTTTTGAGGGTGAGACGCAGCAGGAACTCGAAGAGAAGGTTCGAAACTGGCTCTCATCGGTCGAGCAGGGCCGTTCCAAAGCAGATCCTCAAGCATTGTTTGACTCCATCGGCAAGGTAATTGGAACCATTGCTAAAGCGGCATCGGTCGCTGGAGAGAGCCTGTCAGGTGGTGGGGGAGACCTAAACACTGCGGTTGAATTAGTGAAGATCGGGTTCGAATTTGGTGATAGTGCTCAAAAGGTTATTAACGAGGGCATAGAGCTGATCGGACCGGTAGTGGATTCAGAAGCGTTGAGAAAGAGGGTTGAACTGGCAAGAGACGGCCTAATCCAAGAGCTTGTTACCACCATCGTTAATAGTGGCGAAGCCAAGGGGAGTCCCAAGGAGCATTAGTCGCTAGATGTGAACGCCTAATAAATATCCAAGGGCAACCATAGCCAGTCCCGCGAGGAAGCTTCCTGCCATGTTTATAATCGCTGACATGAACTGACCCTCTCTTAGCAGCCCGAAACTCTCGAAGCTAAGCGTGGAAAATGTTGTGTACGCTCCGACTAGCCCCGTTCCAAAGATTAAGTAGCCCGCATGGGATAGCAGATGGTTGGTCAGAAGGCCGAAGAGAAATCCTAGGATTAGTGCTCCCGACATGTTGACCGCAAATGTTCCTAATGGAAAGTCGCCGTTAGTTCTTGACATGACCCACCTGTCAAAAAGGTACCTGACTACCGCACCAACCGCACCGATTAGTGCAGCTAAGACGTTATCCAACCTATTGCACCCTACGATTCAGTACTTCGACTGATTCTTTAGTTACGAAAAATGATTCGATGTTGGTCTCTATTGAGTCGAGAAAAGAGTCGATCTTCTCACTGGTATCGATGAGGACAATCACAATGGGCAGGTCGTCCGAGAGACTCAGTATTCGTTCTCGATGCAAGTGGTGGTGTGAACCGATTCCTTCTATGCCCCTGAAAACTGTCATCCCCAGAGCGGCCTCCTTGGCTTTCGATGCGAGGAAATCCAGCGCGGATCTTTTGTGGATCCGCTGCGATTCGTCTAGATAGATATAGAGCTTGCAGGCGGAGTGCCACTCTCGCATTTTCTAGTCCTCCCTTTGTCCGTCGCTATAGTGCCTCTCATCCCTGACCCTTCGGTTGACAAGGCTGACGAATCTGGATAACACTATGCCAAAATATACCGCTAGTACGCCGCCAATTACGGTCAAAATTAGATACTCAATTCCTAGGCCGAATTGGGAGTGGCGAATAAGGTTGAACGTTTCGAGTGTCGCAGTAGAAAAAGTAGTGAATCCACCACAGATACCTGTACCGAATAGTGCTCGAAACTTTGCTGCATTTTGCACGAATGAACTTTGAGCCATTGTGACTACCATGCCAAGAATAAAAGCACCTGCGAGGTTTATAATAAGTGTCGCAGTTGGAAAGCCTTTGCTGGCCATTGCCGTCTCGAGATAGACCCTGCCACCGGCTCCCGCAACTCCTCCCACGGCAACGAGTGCCAGGAGGGTTGAGCTATTTTTACTAGGGATGGACCGGAACCTTGCGATCATCCTTAGGCCCCAATTTCAGGACAGCATCGATGGTTCGCCCACAGGTAAAGTTCGGGAGTGATTCCCTTTGATGACCGCAACTTCAAATTGCGCACTTAGCTAATGATGTCAGGTGAAATAGCATAAAGCAGGATACAGCGCAGGCATCACTCCAAGACCGAGGAGCGATCGACCCGCAATTTGCATCGAAATCTTGGTTGCAAGTGGGACGTTTCAGCACTCATCGACTCCTCGGACGAACGGTTATATTATTTGTCTTGCTCGATTCTAACCCGTCGCCTGACATGGTTAGTGGTTCTGGCCTTCTTGACTTTTTCTTGATTCGTCGCCTGTCATCTCCGAGACGAAATGCCAAACGCCGGTTATTCGCCGCACTCCAATTGCGCTTGAGAAGCGTCTTGATCCGACCTGTTGGCTGTGGGGTGGGTGAGAAAATGCTATGAAAATGTTAAGGATTGCTGAGAAGAAGCGCTTTGGATCTGCTCGCGACTAGCCTTAATTAGTCGATTCACCCCAGCGCCGTGCTATAGGGCACGGCGGGTGTGAGTTTAGATCCACCATTTTGGTGGATGAAATTGTACGAAAGTTTAAGTTGTTTGGCGTGCCCGAATCCAGGAGATCTCAATGGGGCGCAAATGAAACTGGACAACGTTGTCCCATGATATAGGAGGTCCGGTGAAGCGGGTCATCGTGCTAGGAGCAGACGGCTATATAGGTTGGCCGATGGCAATGCATCTAAGTCGGCTCGGCTATGAGGTCATGGCGATCGACAACCAGGTTCGACGGGCCTGGGATGACGAGGGAGGAACCGCTAGCCTCGTGCCAATTGCCTCGCCGGATGTTAGGGTCGCCACCTGGAAGAAGCTCACAGGGAAAGAGATTCTGTGGAGAGACGTAGACCTTTGTGATTTCGATCCGCTAAGGTCGGCGATCAGAGAATTTCAGCCCGACGCCATCGTTCACTTCGCCGAGCAGCGCAGTGCCCCATTCTCGATGATCGACAGGGAACACGCCGTCAGGACCCAGGTCAACAACATTGTTGGAAACCTCAATCTGCTCTTTGCCATGAAAGACGAGGTTCCAGATTGTCATCTCGTGAAACTCGGAACTATGGGCGAATATGGAGCTCCTAACATAGACATCGAAGAGGGATATATAACGATCAACCATAACGGCCGGTCGGATACACTTCCGTTCCCCAAGGTCCCGCACTCTTTCTATCATCTGTCTAAGGTTGCCGACTCACAGAACATTCATTTTGCGACGCGCATCTGGGGGATTAGGGCCACAGACTTGAACCAAGGTGTCGTCTATGGAACTCATACTCAAGACACCGCACTGCATCCAGACTTAGCGACTCGCCTTGACTATGATTCCATCTGGGGAACGGCCTTGAACCGCTTCTGTATCCAGGCCGCTGCGGATTTGCCAATTACCGTTTATGGCAAGGGTGGTCAGACAAGGGGTTATCTAGACATTCGAGACACTATGGACTGCATCACATTGGCCATCGAGAATCCAGCCGAGCCAGGCGAATGCCGGGTCTTCAATCAGTTTACAGAGCAGTTCAATCTCAACGAGTTAGCCGCGATTATCAGCAAAGTAGCGATCAAGGCTGGGCATTCCCCCGAGGTTTCCCATCTTACCAATCCGAGAGTGGAGCTTGAAGAGCACTATTACAACGCTAGGCACACCAAGCTCCTCGATCTTGGGTTGATCCCTCACCTTTTAGAGGACACCCTGATCGAGAGTCTGTTCTCTGTCATTAGCTCGAACATCGGTGCCATAGACCCTGTGCTCTTGGAACAGCCAAGTGTAACCTGGTCAAATGGGGGAAATGAAGTGTGGCAGAAATACGCAAAGACTTCATTCTCAACGAAGATGGAAGCTGAGATTAGGGAGATAGTGGATAGGGAGCGTCGGTAGCCGCTAAAGCTCGGAGCTAAATGAACCCAAGGCGACAGTCGGCCTAGCAAGCCGGACAACTTGGGTCTTCAATCAAGTTACGGAGTAGTTCAATCTCCAATAGCTCGCTGTTGCTGTGCCCGCCAATGCCCTTTTCTATTTGAAATCAGCTGGCAGATCTGGCGGCTGCAGTTTTAAAGTGGGGCTTATCAGCGGCGTTTAGCAAAGGGCGAAACGGGTGGATTGTGCCTTATGCGCTAGTTTGTTCTAAATGGCTACGAAAAGTCCAGAGGGGTTGAGTAGATGGGCTTTTTCTCAAGAAAATTGGTCGACGCAAAAGTAGAGCCAGATTTGCCTGATTCGGGGGTCGATCTTTCCAATTTTGAAGAAGCCAGTTACCTTGAAGCAAATCCAGACGTGCTGCGGGCGGTCGAGGATGGTCAGTTCGCCTCCGGGAAGGAACACTACCTTGAATTTGGAAGGCAAGAGGGGCGTCCAACTCGACTTGGTGGAACTACCCGTGATTTAAAGAAGGCATTCGCCATCGCAGATCCTTCTGGCAAAGGGCTTGAGATCGGCCCGAGCCATAACCCGATAGCACCAAAGCGGGACGGTTATGACGTAGAGATAGTTGATCATCTGAACCAGGATCAGCTTCGGGAAAAATATGCTGATCAGGGAGTCGATACCTCGAAGATAGAACCCGTAGACTTTGTCTGGAACGGTGAGCCCCTCGATCAGCTAGTTCGTAAAAAGTCTCATTACGACTGGATAGTGGCCAGTCACTTGATGGAACATGTTCCCAATCCGATATCGATGCTTCAACAGTGCCACGAGATTCTAAAACCAAACGGTGTCCTGTCCTTGGTCGTTCCGGACAAGAGATACTGCTTTGACTACTTTCGACCTATCTCATCCACCGGCGACCTGTTGGACGCTTACGAACTAAGTCGCACACGTCCGAGTCGGGGCCAGATGTTTGATCACTTCGCTTCGGCTGCCAGCAGAGATGGTGCGATATCCTGGGGAAGAGATGGCAAGGGAGGGGCGGATTCCTTGATCCACGACCTAGCGAGTGCCGTCGAGATATACGATTCGAAACAGAGTGAGTATGTTGACGTCCATTGCTGGTGCTTTACCTTATCGTCTTTCGAACTGATAATCGCTGACCTTAGAGAGCTCGCTTTGACCCGGTTCGTAATTAAAGAGCGCTTCGATACTGAGGCGGGAGAGTTCTACGTTTCGTTGGTGAACGAGCCAAATGAAATTCAGACAAGCCGTCTGCACGCGCTCATCGGGATCGAGGCAGATCTCCTAGCAATCAAAAATGAACCCGAGGACTAGCGAAGGCTATCGACTTATCGTTCAAGTAGTTGCGAAAGATATATGAAGTTCATTTAGGCAGAGGTGTTATCTGTTTTCGCTGTGTTTTTGAGAGGCCGAGACGACTATCCGAGAAATTACGATCAGCAGGACCACACCAACTATCAGCAGGAATGCGGCGTCGTATGAGAGCTGTACTGCGGCCTTTGACGGTTGGTTGTAAAAGGTCCAAACGGCATATGTGAGATATCCCAGAGGCGAATGTGTAACGGCGAGCTTCGGCAGATTTTGTGAGTATCCAGCGGTGTAAAGCAGTGGAGCCGTCTCGCCCGTGGCAATTGCTACCGCTACGATAATTCCTGTGACAACTCCAGGAAGGGCGCTTTTAAGGGTAATCCGCCTGAGGATATACCCTTCTGAGAGTCCCAACGCCTCGCCACCTTCGCTATAGCCCGACGGGACCTGCCTTAGTGCTACTTCGGTAGTCTTTGAGACGTAAGGTACGACCATCAGCGAAAGGGTGATCAGGCCTGCGCCAAGGGAAAACCCCCAGTGAAAGTGGACAACCAGTGCGATGTAGCCGACGTACCCAAAGACGATGGATGGGATGCCCGCTAACACTTCGGACGAGGACCTTAAGAAGTTCCCAAACTTGTTTTTGGCGTAATTTGAGAGATAGATACCCGAGAGTATGCCCAGGCCACCCGCTATTACTAGTACGCCAAGAACGATGACCAGGGTTCCGGCTATTTCATTCTTGAGCCCACCACCAAGTCCCGTAGTGTTGGAGGTAAGAACAGAGAATTGAAAATGTGGGAGGGCTTGAAGGACCACGTGGCCGACGATTAAGACCGCCGGAGTGATCACTAATAGCAGGGTGAGATAGCTCAGAGACCAAGCGATTCGCGCCTTGAACCCTCGAGTTGTGTTGCTCTTGATACCTTGAACCTCGACTAGCTTTGACAAAGTCTCAAAGTTCAATCGATCTGCGTCACTTTGGGATTGAGGAGACGAGGGATTGTTCGGCAACTCAGACACCCCGCCCTACTGGTAGACCGGAGGAAGAGACCCTTTTGACGAGGAGCCTTGCGGCTACGTTGGTAAGCAGCGTTATGACCATTAGGACCAATGCTGTCTCGGCCAGAGTCTTGACGTAGAAGCCTGTTCCATCGGTCAATGCCGAGTCGAGCTGTGAGACGATCGTCGCTGCGATCGTGGTGAAGGTCGAATATAGATTGCTCGGAATTGTTCCGAGGACAGAACCGGAGACCATCGCAACAGCCATGGTCTCACCGAGCGCCCTGGCAAGACCTAAGATGCAGGCGCCTATCACTCCTTTACTAACCCAGGGAAGGGTTATCTTTTTAGTTGTCTCCCAGTCGGTCATGCCGATTGCCATTCCACCTTCTTCGGTGAGTGTCGGGACCTGTTTAAGGAGATCCCTGGTCGTAGCGGATATGATCGGGATGACCATTATTGCGAGAATGATTCCAGAGGTGATTAGGCCTTCTCCGTGGCCAACGTTGCCTTTGAAGAAATTGAAGCCGAAACCTGAGGGTGCATGTTTGGCTATCAACGGAAAGACGTCTCGTGAAAGCGTGGGCCCGAGGGTCATTACTCCCCAGAGTCCATATACAACACTCGGTATGCCGGTGAGAATTTCTAAGAAGAATCCGACCCCTGTGGATAGCCCCTTTGGAAGTTTCTTGACTACCGCTAGAGCGGCTCCAATTGATACCGGAACAGCGATCAAGAGTGCAATTCCGGAGGACTCAAGTGTGCCCGCCAATAGGGGCCAGATACCGAAACTCGATCCTACCGGGTGGAGTATTCCGTCTGTCTTCGTGGGTAGCGAATAGGTTCCACCCGGACGCCAGGCGAATTTTGTAAAGAACGAAATGCCGTTTAGCTTTATCGCCGGAAGGGATTCTGACAGCAGTACGGCAACTATTGCCAAAAGAGCGAGCACCGGTATAAGCGCTGCGACTGTGGAAACTATTTTTAGTCCTAGAAAAGACCTATTGCCCTTTTCCCGATGCCGGATGTTCTCGTCAGGTGAATCATGCCTCTCGGTGGGCACAACGGTGGAACTCAAATGTGACTCCCGGAAATGTCATTCGATCGGAACCAGTGGTGGCCCAGCGGTCATCATTGTCAGTTTGCAGAGGGTTTCGGCGAAGCTGAGAAGGAGAGTGGCCCGGTCTTGTCAGACGACCGGGCCACTCTGGCTGGATCGTTAGGAGCCTATTTTTGCGATCTGCGCCAGCGAAAGCTGAGCAACACCGCTAGGTAGTGGCTGGAAGTTCACCTGGGTAAGGAAGGATGCCGAATTACCATACTGTGGGTCCAGAGCCCAAGCCAGCACCGACTTTATCGCCTGAGCCTTGTTGGGGTCCGACTGATGCGTATTGACGATAGCGTACTCATAGTTGATGATCGGATAGCCGTTGCTCGCTGGTCCGAAGACTAACGACAGCGCCTCGTTTGCTGGTGTTTGGGAAACTAGCGAGGATGCCTCGGCATTTACAGTAGTTCCATTGAGTGGCTCAAAGTTGCCCGCTGCATTCTTGAGGAGTGCTTCACCAAGGTGAGCAGCTTGGGTTCCAGACCGGAACGACACGCCTATGTAAGCTACACACCCCTTGGTAGCTCCACAGCCAGATACCATTCCTCCGTTACCATTTTCTGCCAGCGCACCAGGCACTGCCGGGAAGGAGATGGTGGTTCCGAACCCTGGACCAGTAGCTGAACCCCAGCCGTTGGGATCACTCTTTGAGAGATACTGAGAGAATATGAAGGTATCTCCGGAGCCGTCCGAGCGGTGTAGCGGAACAATGGTAAGACTAGGCAACTTCACCCCTGGATTCAGGGCCGCTATTTGAGAATCATCCCAGTTAGTGATTTTGCCCTGGTATATCTTCGAAAGGAGCGGACCGGATAGTTTGAGGGTTGTTATTCCGGGGATGTTGAAATTAATCATCTGTGCGGAAATAGCCAGCGGGATGTTCTCCAAGGTGGGCGTCTGGCTCACGGTCGAAGGAGAGAGGTATGCGTCTGAAGCCCCAATGTCCACCGTGCCCGAAGACGCGTCAGAAATTCCAGTTCCAGATCCAGTTCCCGCAGTGGTAATAGTGACGCCCGGGTTCTGCTTGGTGTAGGCTGGTCCCCATAGGTTGAACAGCGGATAAAGAAGTGTACTACCGGTTTCCTGTAGTGCTACGGAGCTGGTCGGCGGTGTTTCAAGCGATGCGAATGTTGGACCCGTCGTGCTAGTAGATGCGGCTGTTGTACTAGTGGCCTGGCTCGTCGTTGTGGTAGTGCTCGACGACGAGCTGGAGCCGCAGGCGGCCAAGCCTGCGCCGAGAATGGTCATAGCGGCCAGCGCCATTGGACGTTTGGCTAACATATGGATATTGCCTCCCTATTTTTCCCTACCGAATTGGTAGCTGTGTTTCTGTTCTCTCCGCAATCAGCGGTCTTAGAATCTCTTTTAGTACACGACCTGAATTTGTGCAATTACTTTACCCAATAGATCCAGAGACATAGCGCTGCGTATCTAGTTGGGATGGGGCGGTGAAGATCTTGTTGGTCGGCCCGTACTCGGCAAGTCTTCCTTGGAAGAAAAAGGCTGTAGCGTGACTCAGTCTCCTCGCCTGCGCAAGGTTGTGAGTAACCACTACAAAAGTTACTTTTGGGGCGAGCTTCGCAATGAGGTTCTCTACCAGTTCAATTGAGAAAGGGTCCAAGGCGGAGGTTGGCTCATCTAAGAGCAGGACTTCGGGCCTTACCGCCAACGCCCGTGCCAAGCAGAGAAGCTGCTGCTGGCCTCCCGATAGACTGAATGGCGAGCCATTTAATCTATCGCTCACTGCCTTCCACAGCCCGACCTCCTTGAGAAGCGTCTCAGTAATTTCGTCGAAGTCATTCCTTTTCGCCAGCCCGTGAGCCTTAACTCCCACCAAGACGTTTTCTCTGATAGACATGGGAAACGGATTCGCACGCTGGAAAAGCATCCCCACACGCCTCCTCAGTTGCAGGAGGTTAACCGCCGAGTCCCAAATACTCGCCGAGTCGAGTAACACTTCACCTTGGCGACGGTAGCCACGTATCCCGTCATTCATCCTGTTTAGCGAGCGCAAGAACGTGGTCTTCCCGGATCCAGACGGCCCGATCAGACTGGTAATCGATCCGCGAGGAAACTCTAATGACACTCCATCGAGAACCGTAGATCCGCCAAAGCCTAAGGTGAGCGATTTGGTCTTCAGAACTATATCGGATGGATCGAGCTCGTACAATTCGCTTCTGCCCTTTTCGGCTGGGACGGTATCTGCTACCTCCCCTCTACTGGCCGACTCAAACATCCTGCCTCAACGTCCTTATCACTTGTTCAGTCGTGTGCGTACGCTTCGGTGCCCCAATCGAGACAGCGTTAGCGTCAAGGAGAACGCTAACGAGGTGACGTGAATGATCAGTGAACGTGGAGTAAATACTGCGAGTACGCCAACCAACAAGCTAGTGTCCAGTTGGGGACGATCGAAAATCGCTTAGGTCTTTACTTGGCCAAACGCGACTAGCATTATCAGCACAAAATTATGCGCTCCCCCGGATCAAACTGCGGCTCTTCAGGCGGACTTAGACACAACGAGTTTGGCAGAGTTTGCCTTAATCGGCAGAGCTATTTAATCAGATCTCCGGATAAGGGTGCTTAGACACTTGTTAGCAAACAAATGGTTGGTTTCGTAATTAGGAGGTCCCGTGGCCGAGGTTGAAATCGGTATTGGTAAGTCCGGTCGCAGGGCTTATGGCTTTGACGATATTGCCATTGTCCCGTCGCGAAGGACTCGTGACCCCGAGGATGTGGATATCTCCTGGGAAATAGACGCCTACAAGTTCGAGCTTCCACTGATGGGCTCGGCAATGGACGGGGTTATCAGTCCATATACTGCCATAGAGATCGGCAAGCTTGGTGGCCTCGGAGTGCTCAACCTAGAGGGCCTTTGGACGAGGTACGAGGATCCAGATTCCGTTTACCAGGAGATCGCCTCTTTGGATCCCGAGAAGGTTACTCAGAGGATGCAGGAGCTTTACGCCGAGCCGATCAAGATGGAACTCGTTACCGAGAGGATCCGAGAGATAAAAGCCCAGGGTGTTGTTGCTGCAGCCTCGATCACTCCTCAGCGGACAACCCAGATGATCAAGGCAATCCAAGACGCAGAGTTGGACGTCTTGGTTATTCAAGGGACAGTAGTCTCCGCTGAGCACGTCTCCAAGACCTCAGAGCCATTGAATCTTAAGAGATTTATCCGAGAGCTAGAGATTCCTGTCATCGTTGGGGGTTGCGCCTCGTATCAAGCGGCGCTTCATCTTATGAGGACCGGAGCCGTCGGAGTATTGGTAGGTGTTGGTCCGGGCAATGCCTGCACAACGAGGGGCGTTCTTGGACTTGGAGTACCGCAAGCTACTGCTATAGCCGATGCTGCGGGAGCAAGGATGAGACACCTCGATGAGACTGGCGTATATGTTCAGGTAATTGCTGACGGTGGGATGAGCAGAGGTGGAGACGTCGCCAAGGCGATCGCCTGTGGGGCCGACGCTGTCATGATTGGCTCGCCGCTCGCCGCCGCCGCCGAAGCTCCCGGGAAGGGCTATCACTGGGGAATGGCGACATTTCACCCCACCCTTCCGCGAGGAACTAGGGTCAAGACTCAAGTTCGAGGGACTCTCAAGGAGATCCTCGTCGGACCTGCTCACGAGAATGACGGAAGACTCAATCTCTTTGGGGCCCTAAGAACTTCCATGGCGACTTGCGGATATGAGACTGTCAAGGAGTTCCAGAAGGCCGAAGTCATGGTTGCACCAGCTCTGCAGACTGAAGGCAAAGCCTTGCAGCAAGCACAGCACGTCGGGATGGGACACTAAAGACTAAGTGAGACAGGCTAAGTCCTCAAGGGTTGTTGTCGTAGATTTCGGGGCTCAGTACGCCCAGCTCATCGCCAGGCGCGTCAGAGAATTACACGTCTATTCGGAGATTGTCCCGTACTCGATAAAAGCGGAGGGCCTATTAGAAGATCCGCCGAAGGCAATTATCCTTTCGGGGGGTCCGAAGTCGGTCAATGAGATTGCTGCCCCAACTTTAGATCCGAAGATTTTCGAACTTGGAATCCCGATCCTTGGGATCTGCTACGGAGCGCAGCTGCTAGCGGTATCGCTGGGTGGGAAAGTGGAGCGAAACGAATCTGGCGAATATGGCAGGACCGAACTTCGGCGCACGGAGGCCGATACCCTGCTGGGGACCACGCCAACCTCACAGAAGGTGTGGATGAGCCACTTCGATTCGATCTCGGAGCCGCCTATTGGTGCGACCGTTACCAGCTCCACCGATGGTGCCAAGGTCGCCAGCTTCGAAGATCTTTCCCGAGGAATATGCGGAGTACAGTACCACCCAGAAGTTACCCATACCGAGCATGGCAAGACGGCACTTTCAAACTTCATATTTGGGGTAGCCAAGTGTGATGCAACTTGGACTAACTTCTCGATAATCGAGGAATCGATAGCGCTTATAAAGGAGAAGGTTCAAAACTCGCGGGTGATATGTGCTCTTTCGGGTGGAGTCGATTCTTCCGTGGCAGCTGCGCTTGTCCACGAGGCTATCGGTGACCAGCTGACTTGTGTTTACGTCGATACCGGGCTCATGAGGTCCGGAGAGACTGAATCCGTGGTGGAGACCTTCCGGGACCGCTTCGCAGTAGACCTTATTTCCGTCGATGCATCGCAGCGCTTTTTCGAAGTGCTAGACGGAGTGGTAGACCCGGAGGAGAAACGCAAAGCAATCGGGGAGACATTTATCAGAGTCTTTGAGGACCTTAGGCCAGAGCTTGGCAAGGCTGAGTTCTTGGTACAGGGGACCCTGTACCCAGATGTCATCGAATCGGGGACAAAGGATGCCGCCAAGATAAAGTCGCACCATAATGTAGGCGGACTTCCCGACGACATGGATTTCGAACTTATCGAACCCCTGCGGATGCTCTTCAAAGATGAAGTCCGTGCAATCGGTGAAGAGTTAGGACTTCCGGAGAAGATGGTGTGGAGACAGCCTTTCCCGGGACCTGGACTTGCCGTACGCATACTCGGTGAGGTGACTAGGGAAGCCGCAGACACGCTTCGACAGGCCGATCTGATCGTGTCTCAGGAGATAGAGACTGCCGGACTAACGGGCAAGCTTTGGCAGAGTTTTGCAATTCTAGCGACCAATTTGAAAAGTGTTGGGGTCATGGGGGATGAGAGGACGTATGCAAATCCGGTCATCATACGGGCAGTGGAGTCCGACGACGCCATGTCTGCCGATTGGGCGAGGATTCCCTATGAGGTATTGGAAAGAATTTCGACCCGTATCGTTGCTGAGGTAAAGGGTGTGAATCGGGTGGTTTATGACATCACATCGAAGCCGCCGGGAACAATTGAGTGGGAGTGATCCCTTAGGCTGGATTCGATGAACCCGAAAGATTTAACCCGAGACCTCAACGTGCCACAAGCTCAGGCGGTAACCCACATGGGCGGCCCAGTGCTCGTTGTAGCGGGTGCCGGCTCGGGAAAGACGCGGGTTCTGACTAGGCGCTTTGCTTACTTGTTGACCCAGGGTGTCCATCCTCTGTCGATTCTCGCTATTACCTTTACCAACAAAGCTGCGGCAGAGATGAAGTCTAGGGTCGTGGGAGCAGTTGGAGAGAGCACACCTAATTCTCTCTGGGTCTCGACTTTCCATTCGGCGTCACTAAGGATGCTTAGGACTTTCTCCTCAGAACTTGGCTATAAGCCCGGTTTTTCTATTTACGACACCCAGGATTCAACACGCCTTTTGTCGCAGGTGGTCGTCGATGCCGGCTATGACGTGAAGCGTTTTGTTCCCAAGGGGATGATTAAACAGATTTCGACTCTGAAGTCGGATATGGTTGCGCCGGCGGATTTCGAAATTGCTGCGAGCGGTGCCTTCGAGCGGAGCGTTTCGCAGATATATAGCGAATACCAAAGAAGACTGCTATCGAACAATGCGATGGACTTCGATGACCTTCTCTTCAACGTTGTTCTGCTGTTTCGTCGTTGCCCGGAAGTGCTGGCACACTTCCAGTCGCGATTTGGCCACGTGTTAGTTGACGAATTCCAAGATACTAACCGTGTACAGAACCAGATTCTTTTAGACCTGACCCGTAGCTCGCGCCAAGCCTTTGCCGTGGGTGACGCGGATCAGTCCGTCTATCGATTCAGAGGGGCAAATGTAGGAAATATTTTGGAATTTGAGCGCAACTTCCCAGATGCCAAATTGATCAAATTGGAACAGAATTATCGCTCAACTTCGATAATTTTGGACGCTGCAAACTCGCTAATCTCTTTCAACCGCGGACGCATTCCTAAGAACCTTTGGACCGAGATGAAGGGCGGTCGAAGTATCTCGCTAATCGAAGCGGATACTGACACTGAAGAAGCACGCCATATCGTAGGTGCGATTACTCACGAAGTTGAAAATGAGCATAGAAGCTTTGGCGAGATCGCCGTCTTGTACCGAGCTAATGCTCAAAGCCGACTAATAGAGCAGCAATTAGTTAGGCAGTCGATACCGTATTGCGTCGTTGGAGGTCCACGCTTCTACGACCGCAAGGAGATCAAGGATACGATTTCCTACCTGCGACTCGTTGTAAACCCATCGGACGAGATCTCGCTAAGAAGGGCGATAAATGTGCCCAAAAGAGGAGTGGGCGATGTCACCTTGGGGAAGGCCATACAGTTTGCCAACGATATCGGTATTGACATCCTGCGAGCCTTCGACTCTCCAAAGGCTTTTGCTGCTTCTAGCCGAGCCTCCTCCGAGATGCTTCGATTTTCTAATCTGATCAAAGACCTGGCCAAAATGGTGGAGAATGAGACAAAACCCCGAGAGATACTCGAGTACCTCCTAATTGAGAGTGGATTGCGCCAGGAGATCGCGTCCGAGCCCAAGCATGAGGCGGAATCGAGGCTCGAGAATCTAGAGGAGTTGGTGCGGCTTGCCTCAGATTTTGAGTCCCTGGAAGGATTCTTGGAAGAGACCGCCTTGTATTCGAGCACTGATGAGTCAACCTCTGAGCCGAAGGTCAATCTGATGACGCTACACGCAGCGAAGGGCCTCGAATTTCCGGTAGTTTTTATATCTGGACTCGAAGATGGAGTCTTTCCTCACATGCGGTCATTCGTAGATCCAGAGCAACTCGAGGAGGAGCGAAGACTCTGCTATGTCGGGATAACTCGAGCGAAGGAGAAGCTCTACCTCACTAGGGCCCAGCTTAGAGGTGGGGAATTTAGCGGGCAGTTCCATCCGGCTTCGCGTTTCATTGAGGAGATTCCGGTTGAGTTAATCGAGGGATCAAAGGTAATCCCGCTGGTTTCAAGCCCTCGATGGCGAGGTGGCTCATCAAAAAGTGATCAACGCGGCGGTAATCTAGCCGAATTCAGGCAGGGCTATTTCAGGAATGAGCATTTGCGGCAGGGCTCGGCGCAGGCCCCTCCCGACTACAAGGTTGGGGACGAGGTGTATCACAAGAACTTTGGTGAAGGAGTTGTCGTCGATATGTCCAATCACGGTTCTGTACTAGAAGTCTCGGTCAACTTTGTTGGTATAGGCCAGAAGCGACTCGA
>JABEUM010000170.1 GCA_013044475.1 Acidimicrobiaceae bacterium
ATGGCCCACCGGGGCAGGCTAAACGTACTAGCGAATATCGTTGGCAAGAGCTATCGTGAGATCTTCAAGGAGTTCGAGGGAAATCTGGACCCCAACAGCGTCCAGGGTTCTGGGGACGTGAAGTATCACAAGGGCTACGTTGGTAACTTTGTCACCAGGTCTGGCGATGAGATCGGCGTAGTACTCTCAGCGAATCCGTCTCACTTGGAGGCCGTCGATCCGGTAGTTGAAGGCATTACCCGGGCGAAGCAGGACCTCTATCGGAATCCTGGAGAGTTTCCAGTCCTCGCTATCTTGGTACACGGCGACGCAGCCTTCGCTGGTCAGGGCGTTGTGACCGAGACCTTGAATATGAGTCAGCTACGGGGTTATCGCACGGGTGGGACGGTTCACCTAGTCATAAATAACCAGGTCGGCTTTACCACCGACCCGAGTGAATCGCGCAGTTCCGTCTATGCGACAGACGTTGCCAAAATGGTCCAGGCGCCGATCTTCCACGTCAACGGGGACGACCCTGAGGCAGTAGTGCGAGTGGCCAAGGTCGCCTTTGCCTATCGGCAGAGGTTCCACAAGGACGCGGTGATCGACATGGTCTGTTACCGACGATTTGGACACAACGAAGGCGATGAGCCGAGCTACACCCAGCCCAAGATGTACGAAATTATCGACAAGAAACCGTCGGTCAGGAAGATCTATACCGAGACCCTCGTGAGAAGGCACGATATGACTCCGGCGGAGGCGGAAAAGGCGCTAGAAGGATTTTTGGACATCCTGCAGAATGCCTTGGACGAGACCCGGTCGGCAGCAGCCCCGAATCCGACGATACTTCCGCCTGCTCCACAACCTAACGTCGCCCTCGAGGTGGTCGAGACCAAGGCGGATAGGGCATCAATCGACTTCTTGTCGAGTGTCTTGCATTCGAGCCCAGATGATTTCGTGATACATCCAAAACTGGAGCGTCAGCTCAAGGCGAGGGCACAGCTCTTTGGGTCAGGGGAGGTCGACTGGGCCCTCGGAGAGGCGCTGTGTTTTGGTGAGATCCTCTTGGATGGTAGGGATATACGCTTCTCTGGTCAGGATTCGAGGAGGGGAACCTTCTCTCATCGCCATGCTGCGATGATCGACTATGAGACCGGGGAGAGCTATGTGCCCTTGGCCGGACTCGCCGGATATGACGGAGAATTCTTGCGGGGTGAGAAGCCCGGACGTTTCATGATCTACGATTCGCTGTTATCCGAATATGCGGCCCTTGGCTTCGAATATGGGTATTCACTGGTTCAAAATGATGCCCTTGTTATATGGGAGGCCCAGTTCGGTGACTTTGCCAATGGTGCCCAGATCATCATCGACCAGTTCCTAGCCGCGGCTAGTGATAAGTGGGGGCAGCGATCGGGTGTCGTACTCTTGCTTCCCCACGGCTACGAAGGACAGGGGCCGGAGCACTCATCAGCGAGGATAGAGCGGTTCCTGACCTTAGCTGCGTCGGACAACCTGGCGGTTGCGAACGTAACTACCGCCGCCCAGTACTACCACATGTTGAGGGCCCAGGTGGCCAGGGTATTGAAGAGACCGCTGATTGTCTTTACGCCTAAGAGCCTCCTTCGTGCCAAGCAGTCTCGCTCACCGATCGAAGATTTGACCAACGGGTACTTCTTTGAGGTGCTCGATGATCCAGCAACCACCAAAGAAGCGACTATCGCCAAGTCGGATGTGAACAGGATCATCCTTTGCTCGGGCAAAGTGGCATACGACGCTATGTCGAGGCGTGATCAACTACTGGCTAAGGGCGGATCGACTGCGGTGTCTGCGATAGTCAGGATAGAGCAACTCTACCCGTGGCCAGATGATCAACTAGAGGCGGTGTTGAACTCCTACTCCGGTGTCAAAGAGGTCGTATGGCTCCAAGAGGAGCCGGAAAACATGGGGCCGTGGAACTTTGTGCATCATCAGCTACATCGCATCCTCAGGGAAAAAGTAGCATTGCGCCACGTTAGCAGGGTTCCCTCTGGGTCACCGGCAACCGGTTCTGCGGCGATGCACGCACTGGAGCTGGAAGACCTAATGCTTAGGGCGGTCGACCAGGCGATCTAGTTCGAAGCCCAGGCTGTGGTGGATGATCCAACACAGCCTTGGGCTTTTTATCCATTTTGACGAAAGTAAATCCTGGTCGATTTGACCTTTTTGGCTATCGATTAGGGCCATCACCGAGCGTTTCCCAAAGGACTTCAAGGGCGCTTGTCGGATTGGCTACTTTGATTGTCACTATGCCTAACTGATGGGCGGGCTTGAGATTGATCCCCAGATCATCGAGGAAGACCGCCTCTTTTGCGGCCACCTTTAGCAGGTCTAAAGTGTGCTGATAGATCGCCGTCTCGGGCTTTCTCATCCCGACTTGCGATGACTCGACAACGACGTCAAAGTATCGCCTTAGGGAGTCGAGCGGAGCTTGGTTTGATGGTATAGCGAGGTTGTTGGTTAAAAGGCCGATTCGGTATCGACCCTTGAGCCACGATAAGGCCGAGATCATCTCTGGATGCGGGTTAGGACGTAGGTTGTCAGAAAAGAGCTTTCGGGCGTCGATCTCGACCCCTTGGACCCTAGCCTCCTCGTTGAAAAGGCCTATGAACTCCTCGAACGATATCTCACCGCGTTCGAATTTAGCCCACGCGTTGTCGTGATGATTAGCCATGTTCAAAGAGACAATTGTCCCGGCTTCTAACCCGAATTCAGCCTCTAGCTTGCTAAAGGATCCAATTGGCGATGGGATAATCACGCCACCGAAGTCAAAAATAACAGCTTTTGTCACCGGTGTAATGCTAGGTGTTGGCGGATCTCCGCGATGTTGTAACCATGGTCACTATCGTGTTTGGAATGGACCCAAAAGAGCTGATTCCCCATCGTGACCCATTTCTCTTTCTCGACGAGATCACCGAGCTGATTCCGAAGGTGTCGGCCAAGGCGATCTGGACACCCCCGGTTGACTGGCCGAACTTCAGCGGTCATTTTCCGGGGCGACCGACACTGCCTGGTGTGGTGATGGTTGAGTCGGTAGCGCAACTGGGGGCCGCAGCGGTACTTGCTTCGCCAGACTACGAAGGAAGGCTCCCGCTTTTTGGTGGAATTGATCGAGCACGCTTTCGCAGGCAGGTCGTCCCGGGCGACACTCTGGAGCTCGAAGTGGAGTTGGTCTCACTATCGGTGAGGGCCGGAAAGGGTAAGGGCACGGCATCGGTGAAGGGGAAGGTCGCTTGTGAGGTCGAACTCTTTTTTGTCATCGCTTAGCCGGGGGCTCATTCGAATCGCTTTGAGTTGGAGTCGCAAAATAAGCTCAAATCTGGAGGTTGAGATTGTCCGCACTTAGGATGGCTACTTGGAATGTCAACTCTATAAGGGCGAGGCTTGACAAGGTTAAGGAGTGGATAGCTTACGCAAAACCCGACGTAATCTGCCTCCAGGAGACGAAGATCAAAGACGAAGAGTTCCCCTATCGTGAGCTGGAAGATTTGGGATACTTCAGCTGCCACTTCGGCACTTCACAGTGGAATGGAGTGGCTGTGCTGTCCAAGAGGCGGGCCGATTCGATCCAGATCGGCTTTAGCTCTAATTGGCAGGATCAAGAGGCTCGAATGGTTGCTGGGGTATTCGACGATCTGTGGGTAGCTTCGGTCTATGTTCCAAACGGCAGGTCGCTCGAGGATCAGCACTACCAGTTCAAGCTTAGATGGCTCGAGGAACTCAGAAAAGAAGTATCGCTGCAGCGTGAGAGGGGTCGGTCGGTACTGGTCGCTGGAGACTTCAACGTTGCGCCGACCGACCTAGACGTCTGGGATCCGGCGAGCTTTGTTGGCGCGACACACGTCTCCGAGCCCGAAAGGGAGGCGCTAAGCAGAATAGAACGGGTTGGAATGGTCGATGTATTTCGCAAGCTCTACCCGACGCAGAGAATATACACCTGGTGGGACTTTAGGCAGGGTGCCTTTCATAAGGGCCAAGGATTGAGGATTGACCTCGTTTTAGCCGATGCAGAACTCGCCAGCAGGGCAAGCTGGGGGATTGTCGACCGAGAAGCACGCAAAGCGAGTGGCTTCAAGCCCTCCGATCACGCTCCCGTGATAGTCGACTTCACCGCAAGTTAACGCCATGCGTGATAGGTCTTGGTTGGGATCGAAGTCAGATAATCCCTAGTGGACCGGGATCTTGTCGGTCGTGAACCAAGCGGCTAGCCTAGACGAGATAGGTTTAGAGGACCTAGTCGACGTTGTGATATTTAGGAGATTTACTTGTCTGATCCTCGGCCCGATCTGGGCGGCAGCTGGGTTCAAGCGATGGCGGAGCTACGAGAAAAACGAAAGGACGCCGAGCCATTAGAGATTCATAAACTCGCCACGGCTACCAGGCGGTTAATCTCTCTCATGTCATCGAAACGGATTCCACCGGAGCTCGCCGCTGAAGTATGTTCTCTAGTCGAAAGTGCCTATGCAAGTTTTGAGCTGCTGGAGACGCTAAGTCAGTTTTCCGGCTTCGCCGAGTCGGCTAATTCTGGCGACACAACTACCTTTTTTGACCGGAGTCCAATCCAAGGGAGTGCAAACCCGTTGGCTCCGCCGCTGGTCATCAACCACTACTCGGATGAGGTCGGCAAGGTCAAGATATCTGCGAGCGCTACCTTTTCTGGAGCGTACGAGGGTCCCCCAGGTTGTGTGCATGGCGGATATATCGCCGCAGTCTTTGACGAAGTTCTGGGTTCGGCCCAGTCCCTTTCGGGCAATCCGGGAATGACGGCGAATCTAAGCATCAACTACCGCAGGCCCACGCCGCTTTTTGAAGAGATTACTTACGAGGCCGAGCTCGTTTCCGTGGTCGGCCGGA
>JABEUM010000171.1 GCA_013044475.1 Acidimicrobiaceae bacterium
AAATAAACCCATAAAAATCTAGTCGCAATCGACGATCTACCGACCGGGACATCTCCGCTTGGTACCTTAGATCATCGGCGATTTGGCAATATCGGCCAGAAACTCGTCGTTTGAACGGGTGTTTCTGATCTTATCGATCAGCAGCTCGAGCCCTGGCGCAGAAGTTCCCTCTTGGGCTAGTGCGCTCAGCACCCTGCGAAGCTTCCAAACCTGGGAGAGCTGACTCTTAGTAAAGAGCAACTCCTCGTGTCTTGTCGAAGAAGCGGCTACGTCGATAGCGGGATAGAGTCTTCTCTCCGCAAGCTTCCTATCCAACCTCAGCTCCATATTGCCGGTTCCCTTGAACTCTTCGAAGATTACCTCGTCCATCTTCGACCCGGTCTCCACGAGAGCGGTAGCGAGGATAGTGAGGGATCCACCCTCTTCGACATTTCTCGCCGCACCAAAGAACTTCTTAGGAGGATAGAGGGCCCCGGAGTCCACACCTCCGGACATTATCCTTCCGGTTGCCGGCTGAGCTAGGTTATACGCCCTTGCGAGTCTGGTAATACCGTCCAGTATGATCACGACGTCGCGACCCGCTTCGACCATCCTCTTTGCACGCTCTATCGCCAACTCGCTCACTGCGGTATGCTCATCGGCGGGTCGGTCGAAGGTTGAAGCAATTACCTCTCCTTTTACCGACCTCCTGATATCTGTAACCTCTTCTGGGCGCTCGTCGACAAGGAGAACCATTAGGTGCACGCCAGGGTTGTTGGTCTCGATGCAGTGGGCGATCTGCTTCATGATCGTCGTCTTGCCGGCCTTAGGCGGGGAGACTATCAAGCCTCGCTGACCCTTTCCAATCGGAGAGATCAGGTCTATGATTCTTCCGGTCTGATTTGCCTGGTCCCCTGGTAGTTCCAAGATCAGCTTCTCATCGGGGAAAAGCGGCGTAAGGTCCTCAAACCTGACCCGGGTTCGTGAGGTCTCTGGGTCATTTCCTGAAACTAGGTCTAGCCGCACCAGCGCTGGGTACTTCTCGTTATTATTGGCTGGTCTGGCGCCTCCGGCGACAACGTCGCCCTTCCTCAGGCCATACTTCCTCACCATCGATACCGGTACGTAGACGTCTCTAGGCGAAGGAAGGAATCCTCCAAGGCGGATGAATCCGAACCCCTCGTCTCGCAGATCCAAAATCCCTGTTACATCGCTAAGTTCTGCCGAAGTGGCCACCGTCGAGCTATAAGGCTCTGAACTGTCCCGCTCAGAGCGCTCCTGGGGCCTCTCGCGTCCTCGACGCCTTCGATTATTCCTACGAGACTGACCGTCGTTAGACTCAGAAGAGTTCTCGCCTCTTCTGGCTGGTGCTTCTTTGTGCTCTTGGCTCCCCTGCGAATCCCCATCAGAAGAGGGCCTGGCCTTAGGGACAACGGTGATTGGCGGAAATAGTCCGGCGGTCGCAGAAGATCCAGCAGCAGATCCAGACGAATGTCCATTTAGGGCTTGGGACGGACCGTTCCTGGTCGATTCGTGTAGCTCTGAATCTTTGGTCCTGGCATCTTCGCCAAACTTAGCTGCGTTGGCTTCCGGCTTCGATGCGCTCCGGTTGGACGCATTACTCAAACTCCTCTGGCCGCTCGGTCGTGTCACCACACCCGCTCCCCTGGTCGAAGGGAGGGCAGTTACTTCTGAAGAAACGCCCAACGGCAGTCCTTCTTGCACCGCAGGACTCGACCGATCGGGGGTTCTGACCTTGCGCTCGGGTCTTTGGGCAACGGTGTCTTTAGCGGCGGTCGCCTGGCCAGTAGGAGATGCCGAAAGGATCAGCTCTACAAGGTCGGCCTTTTTCGTCCTCTGTGAAGCCTTCAGCTTCATCTCGCCGACCAGCTCGAGGAGTTGGGTCTTATCCTTCTTCTCCAGCTGAGATCGATCAGTCTGGTCAATTGTGCTCATGAACACCTCTCAAAAAAGTTGTTTTGCATTGGAGCGCTCACACGTGGACAGCCTCGAGATTTGAAAGATTCAGAACTTTTAAGCCACGACGAAGGAGGAGTAGCCACATTGGATTTAGCACCAAAATTTGTATTTAGGAAGACGAGATTCAACCGCCCCGTTTACTCACCAAAACGACACCAAGTCAAAGGAGTTTTTGGATCGCTCAAGACAGCCCGGCAGTTTCCATTGAACCTAGCGGGCAGTTCCCAATAAGATGAATTGTAGACGGTAATAGGGAATTGGCTGCACTGGTCGATCCAATCATTTCTTATCGGAGCATTTCAACCTTCGATGCCCAACTCTTTTGCGATCGCAGAATAGGATGCATCCACCGCTTCGGGCACTTTGATCTGGGTTATTGCGGTATCGGGGTCCTTCAGTCCGTGCCCGGTTAGCACACAAACGACCTTCGACCCCTTTTCGATATCGGTAGCTAATAGTCCCGCTACCGAAGCCGCCGAAGCCGGTTCGCAAAATACCGACTCGTAGCGAGCCAATTTGGCGTATGCGTCTAAGATCTGCTCGTCGGTCACCGAGGATATCGACCCAAAGGAGTCTTTAGCAGCGGCCAAAGCCCCTTCCCATGACGCCGGGTTGCCAATGCGAATTGCTGTAGCTATCGTGTCGGGGTTGTTCACTATATGGCCCAACACTATCGGGGCGGCTCCAGCCGCCTGAAATCCCATCATTTTGGGCTTCGAGTTCGCCCTCCCCGCCTTTTGATATTCGTTGTATCCACGCCAATAAGCCGTAATATTGCCTGCGTTGCCTACTGGTATGAAGTGGTAGTCGGGTGGCGCTCCCAACTGGTCGACGACCTCAAATGCTCCGGTCTTCTGTCCCTCAATTCGATAGGGATTGATCGAGTTGACAACGGTGATTTCTCCGGACTCGCCAAGCTTTCGGACGATTTCTAGAGCCTCATCGAAATTTCCCTTGATCTGGAGTACCTTTGCCCCGTAGACCAGTGCTTGTGCGAGCTTCCCCAAAGCGATATATCCGGCCGGTATGAGCACCACACAGGCCATATTTGCCCTAGCGGCATATGCAGCCGCCGAGGCAGAGGTATTCCCAGTAGATGCACAAACTACGGCTCTTGCTCCAGCCTCTTTGGCCTTGGTAATCGCCATGGTCATTCCACGATCCTTAAAAGATCCTGTCGGATTGGCGCCTTCGAACTTGAGATAGACCTCAGCACCCTTTATTTCCGAGAGGTATGGCGCGGGGTAAAGGGGTGTCGCTCCCTCGTAAAGGGTAACAACTTCTGTATCATCAGCTATTGGAAGGAACTCTCTATACGCCTCTATTATCCCTGGCCAGTTCGTCCGAGTTGACTCCGCAGACAAAGCTAATCCTCCTCACTAAGTACCCGCATGGCTTGTCTAAGACTTCGAACACAATCGAGTTCCTCAAGCTTTGCAAGGGTGTTGATTACGTCCTGCTCCAATGAGTCGTGGGTCAAAAAGATCAGTCGAGCCTGATTCATAAAGCCGAGCTGCTCCATCGAATTTATAGAAACCCCGTTCTCTCCAAAGACCGTTGCGACCTGAGCAAGAACCCCCGGGGCGTCATTCACATCGACGGCGATAAGAAAGCTACCCGACAACCGCTCTACCGGAGCCATAACCACGTCTTTACGCTCAATGCGGCGCTCGGTGCTACCGAAACGGAGATTGTGTGCGGCATCCATAATGTCACCTAATACAGCCGAAGCTGTCGGGGCACCGCCCGCCCCCCTGCCGTAAAACATGAGCTCTCCAACCGCATCTCCCTCAACAAAGATCGCGTTGAAGGCGTCTCGAACCGATGCCAGCGGGTGCGTCTTAGGTACCAAAGCGGGAAAGACCCTGACGTCTAAGAACTCCTCATTCTCGAATAGCCTCTCGCAAAGCGCCAACAGTTTGATGGTGTAGCCGTGCCTCCTAGCGAATTCAAAGTCGGAAGCCGTCACCTTGGTTATACCCTCACGGCTGACATCTTTGAAGCGGACCTTCTTGCCAAAGGCTATCGAAGCCAGTATCGCTGCCTTAGAAGCTGCGTCGATCCCCTCAATATCCGCCCTTGGGTCTGCCTCTGCGTATCCCAGCTGCCTAGCTAGTTCCAAGGCTACGTCGTAGGAGAGGCCCTCTTCATCCATTCTGGTAAGGATAAAGTTCGTCGTTCCATTGACGATACCTATGACACGCTTGAGCTTCTCACCCGCTAGCGAGACCCTCAACGACCTAATTAGCGGGATTCCCCCGGCAACTGCCGCTTCGAAAAAGATATCCCTACCGACCGAATCAGCCAACTCTTCTAGTTCAAAATAGGATTCGGCCAAAAGGGCCTTATTTGCGGTTACGACCGACTTCTTGGCTAAAAGTGCGGCCTCAACGTACTCCTTAGCGGGGTGTATTCCACCCATAACTTCGACGATCACATCGATGCTTGGGTCATTAATAACCGCCATGACGTCGGTTGTCAGCAGTTCTTTAGGTATCCAGTTTGGTCTAAAAGCCTTGGGGTCCCTAATAACGATCGCGGCCAGTTCAATCGACTCGCCGCTTTTCTCCTTTATTGAGCCCTGATTCTCAAAGATCAACTTAACTAAAGAGGAGCCTACGTTCCCGCACCCCAAAAGCCCCAATCTCATTCGACGGCCACCAAAGCTTTCTGTATAGATCCCTCGGAGCTAAAGGCTACTCTTCGAGATGCAAGAGGTCACCCAAAGTTTCCCTTCTAACAACAACTCGATACTGGCCATCTTTTGCAAATACAACCGGGGGCCTCCCCACCTTGTTGTAGTTCGAAGCCATCGAGTATCCGTATGCCCCGGTCACTGGGGTCGCCAACAGCTCGCCAACTGCGAGGTCAGATGGCAGAAGCGCCGAGGAGACCACGATATCCCCCGATTCGCAGTGCTTGCCGGAAATGGTGTAGATCGTATCTGAAACGTCTTCCATTCTCGAAGGGAGGATCGCCTCATATCCGCTTTCATAAAGCACCGGCCTCGGATTATCGCTCATTCCCCCGTCGATGGAGACGTATGTCCGAATCTCTTTCAGCCTCTTTATCGTGCCCACTCGGTAGACGGTTATCGCAGATCTTGCGACAATAGCCCTACCGGGTTCCAGCACTAGCCTCAAGGAGTCGGGAAGTCCGGCCTCCTTGGCGTACTTCTGGGCCATTGAAACCCAGGTAGCAATGGTAGGGGCCTCTTCGCCGTCGACATAAGCGACCCCAAGTCCACCGCCGAGATTCAGCTCAGTAAAACCGTAACGAGAAATCAACTCCGCCATCACGTCGAATTGGGCTTTGAAGCTATCGAGCCTAAATATCTGCGATCCGATGTGCGAATGGAGGCCCAGCAGCCGGATCTTGCTTGACGAACGCAGAAGTTCTATCGCTTCCTGCGCCGCCCCCCAGGTGTATGAGAAACCGAACTTTGAATCCTCTTGGCCGGTCATGACGTACTCGTGCGTATGTGCCTCTACCCCCGGGGTCACCCGCAGCCAGGCAGAAACCGGCGCATCAGCGCAAGCGAGTGATTCGAGTCGCTCAATTTCATCAAAAGAATCGATCACGATCCTTCCAACGCCAATTTCGATTGCAAAGGAAAGCTCTTGGTCAGACTTGTTGTTACCATGAAGGATCATCCTGTCACCAGGAAATCCAGCGGCGTGCGCTACGTACATCTCGCCCATCGATGCGACGTCTAGGAGTATCCCCTCTTGATCGGCTAAGCGGGCCATCTCCTTACACAAAAAGGCCTTCGATGCGAATGCAATCTCGCCGCTAAAAGCCTCCTTGGCATTTCTGATGGTCGTTCTAATGTGGTCTTCGTCGTAGATAAAAAATGGCGTACCGATCTCGTCTGCGACCTTTTGGATCTCCACACCGGCGATGTGGAGGCTCCCAGAGACAATTGAAGCCCCGTAAGGGAGGAGACTCATTGGAAACGAGTGCCTTATCAGAGGCATCGCCTCGGATGGTCCACCTCTTGAAAGTTCCTTGGCCATCACATCTGCTCGGGGGCTTCGATTCCGACAAGGAAAAGTGCGACCCTCAATCCGATCTGTGTAGCCTTCGCTAGCTGCAGCCGCGCCTGCAATAGCTCTTCTTCTATCCCCTCAGCGAGGATCGGACAGTCGTGATAAAAGCCGTGAAATGCCGAAGCCAGCGATTTCAACCAAGCCACTACCCGCTGAGGCGCCCGACTAATGGCAGCGTCGCCAACGACGTCTGGCAGGCTAATCAAGGTCCGGATTAGCTCGAGTTCCCTCGGCGTCTTTAGCAAGTCAAGCGAAACCTCAGCTAGCTCCTGCGCCAAAACACCCCTCGATTCAGCGACCCTGAATATGGAAGATATCCTCGCGTGGGCGTACTGGATGTAGTAAGCAGGGTTATCCATAGAGGTGCTCTTCGCCTCTTCAATATCGATGACCGCTGCCCGATCGAGAGAAGAAGAAAGTGATAAAAGCCTGGTAACCGCTGGTCCTAGCTCCGACACGAGCCACTCCATCGAGACGATGTTTCCAGCGCGCTTTGAGAACTTGACCTTGCGGTCGCCCTCCACCAATGACACCATCTGACCGATCAATATCTCGAGACGATTCGGGTCAATCCCCAAGGCACTCATCGCAGCCTTCAAGGAAGCGACCTGACCATGATGGTCGGCTCCGAAGATGTCTATTACCCGATCGAATCCCCTAACGAGAAACTTGTTCCTATGGTAAGCGATATCGCCGGCCAGGTAAGTAAAGTACCCATCGGACTTACGAAGCACTCGGTCCCGATTATCTCCGAATCTCGTCGCTTCAAGCCAAAGTGCGCCGTCCTTTTCGTAGGTAGCCCCCATGGAAGCGAGAATCCCTATCGTCTCGTCGACCGCGCCGGACTCTTCGATCGATGCCTGAGAAAACCACTCGTCAAAGTTTATATTTAGGTTTAAAAGGCTCGCCTTGATCGCCGCCAAGTTCTCTTTGACCGCAAACTTTCCAGCTTCTGACACATCATCTGGGCCCTGATACCTCTTGGCGAGCTCGACCACGTATTCACCCTGATAACCGTCTTCCGGGGGGGCCTGGTTGGAACGCCTGGCGAGGAGCGACTCTCCTAGGGTCCTGATCTGTCCACCGGTGTCATTGACGTAATACTCGGTCTTGACGTCGAAGCCACTTCTTTCCAGCACTCTTTTGATGGCATCTCCATAAGACGCCCACCAGGCATTTCCAACGTGTAAAGGCCCGGTTGGATTAGCGGAGACAAACTCTAGCTGTATCTTCTCGCCATGCCCCAGATCACTCTTAGCGAAGTCGGCTTCCCCTTGGTGAAGTAGCTCTAAGAGCGATTCGTGCAGGTGTGAATCCATTAGGCGAAAATTTATAAAACCGGGACCAGCGAGCTCAATACCTTTGAGATGAGGAATCTCCGATATGGCCCTCGTCTCGATGATCTCCTGGGCAAAGCTTCTTGGATTCTTCCCAAGTGGTTTGGAAAGTTCCAAAGCGACCGATGTTGCGTAATCACCATGTTCTAGCCGGGCCGGTCTCTCGACCTTGACCCCTCCTTCTGGCGGCGAAATACCCAATTCCGTTAGCGCCCGTTCGATCGCCGATGCGATCTGAATCTCACGCTTTGCCATCATCTACCTTTCAAATTTGACTATCCGAGCATCTACTATCCCAATATCAGCCTAGGAGCA
>JABEUM010000031.1 GCA_013044475.1 Acidimicrobiaceae bacterium
GGTCGATAAGTGTTACGGAAAAAGTGAAGCAGAACAGTGGCATAGGGAGATGCACGATTCTTTTGAAATAACAACCCGGCGCCATAGTGCGAGCAACTTTATGGACTGGCTTTCGAGCGAAGTCCATAAGGAGGCCAGGCTATTCGAAAATAACGCGTGCTAGCTGCGATCTGGACCTACCGGATGACAGCGAATATTTTAAGCGGCTATAAGGAGATGCCTTGAAAATCAGCGACTCGAGAAGCCGTTACTAGCTGCAAACCTTTTCAACTTAACTATCCCGGAGGTGTTTTGGCATTCGAGCTGATCTTGGCCAGCTGTCGCCATTTGAGACCGATGGCTAAGCGGTTCGTAGAGGTATCTTGAGCCGACTTCTGTGAAGTTGAGCGAAATAAAGACAGAGAATACAAGCCAGGTCCAGACCAAAAGTGGGGTCAAAATTGCTCCCGTGAACTCTCGATCGAGGTCAATTTTGCTATCCGGATAGCGTCTTGCCTTGGAATTTGAGTTGGATTGATTGGAAATTGCGAACTCAGCTAGGACAACTGTTTCAACTTAAACTGAGTCCAAAGCTCGCGATCTAGAGTTTGAAGATGTGGCAATTTCGTTTCTAAGCTGTGGCTAGCGATAGATGATGGGGTGCAGCCGAGTATCGAGGCTGTCTTATCAGCACAAGCCCAACTGGCCAGACCTCAATCAATTTCGAACGAGGACTGGCCAGCAAGCCATGTAACTTTATGCATCGCAAACACTGGAGATCGACGTCGGTACGAGATTAGCTTCCAATGCCCGTCGATATAACGACCTGATGATTTGACGCCTTATGACACTGGGCAGGCTGTGTCCGGATCCCCTACGGCAGTAGACCCTGACTGTGTTACCCATACCGGACTGCTGTCGAAGGCAGCGCTACAGCTACTTCCGGCGACCCAATCCGCAGATGAGCCGCTACCTGACCACGATTTGCCCATGATCTTGTTCCAGAAGGTGGTGTTCGAGTATATCCCTACCGGGAGCCCACCTTCTGAGGATAGGCTGGTACTGGTATTGGGTAGGTCACCTGTCGGAGTCGCCAATTCAGTTACCACACCCTGTATGGTCGCTTGATTTAGCGATTTATTGGTCGACCAGCTATTTCCAGTCTCGACGTCAGCCCACCACATTCCGCCACCAACTTGCGAATTGGCGTTTGGATTTACGACGTCAGTCATGGCGGTGCTCAAGGCGAAGTCCGCCTCAGAACAACCTATCTCCCAAGCCTGTGCTAGCTTTGACCCGACTGGATAAGGTGGGTTAGGCGCAGTTTTAATGTCATTAGCACAGTTGGTGGTAATGTCATGCGCATAGGCTCCGCTGTAGCCGGTGTTGATGTAGATCGAGATCGACGATGCCCCCGCAGTGAGTGCGGCTCCCCACTCGTTTGTAACACAGCCATTTGTATTAAATGGCCTACCGCCATCTATGCCAATCATTGCGAATTCTCCCGATGAATAGGGAGTGGTGCTTGTACATTGCGGATAGGAGACATCGTAGCCATTAGGCGCCCATGTAGATGAGGATGTATATGGCCAGTTGGTGGAGTTTGTTGAGGCACTGGCTGGAGGTATGGCAACCCCCAAGGCGAAGACGGAAACTCCGACAAGGGCTATCGCCTTACGGGAACTCCGGATCCGCCGTAGCGTAATGTTGTAAATTTTTGAATTCAAGGCCCGCCTCCAAATGCTAATTCTGCCAGCAATTTCTCCAAGAAAAGTGCTAATCACGCTTTTCCCACCGAAACCAACGTGCAGGATTATACACGTAGTAGCTACTCCGCGAAAGCATAATGACAGTATTGTTAGCTGCAAAGAGGATATGAACTCAAAGTCAAATGACGATACAGCTTTCACCTCTAAGTTGTCATTGATCTTCTGTGGCTCGACTAGCGCCAAGCCGCATTATTGCTGATCCAAAATACGAGCGGCCCTCTGGGACCCACTCGAGACGACTTGGACCCCAAATACAAAGAAACTGGATTATTCGTTCGTTATAGTGAAACAGGACCGCCTTGAAAGCCGTGGTTTTCCAGAGCGATCGACCCCATGGCTCTAGATGGCCCTAAATGAAACCTTGTGGTTCTCCAGATGCTCAAAGAGTTTTGCAATGCTGATCAAATGGTTTTACAGACCAAATTAACTTTGACGCTAATTCTGCTAGTCGGTACTTTCGGAAACCGCCTTTGCGATTCGGGTGATCCCCTCTTCTAAGTCTGAGTCGGATAGTGCGTATGAGAAGCGTGCATATCCGCTATCTTCAAATGCCTCCGAGGGAACAATTGCGACCTTTGCCTGGTCTAAGATCACTGAAGCCAGTTCCGATGTGGAGGCTGGCCTGACGCCAGCAAAGCTCCGACCTAGTAGACCTTTTAGGGACGGGTAAGCGTAAAATGCGCCTTCTGGCATGCGACACTCGACTCCAGGTATCTCGTTAAGCATCCTTACGATGGTTCTTCTTCGCCTATCGAACGCTTCCTTCATCATTTCAACTGCCTCCAGGCCGCCTCGCAGTGCCGCATTCGCTGCCATCTGGGCAATGTTGTTCACATTCGAAGTCGAGTGAGATTGAAGGTTCGTTGCACCAGTGACCACATCTGGAGCGGCAATTAACCATCCGACCCTCCATCCGGTCATGGCGTAGGTCTTAGCGACCCCGTTTACGATGATCCATCTGTCCTGTAATTCTTCGACGACCTTGGGCATCGATACCGCTAGGTTGCCGTCGTAGGTTAGGTGTTCATAGATCTCGTCGGTAAGGACAAAGATTTGGCTCTCTGCTAGGAATCTTCCGAGTTCTACGGTTTGGTCGTAATCGTAGACCGCCCCAGTTGGGTTTGAAGGGGAGACGTGAATGAAGAGCTTGGTCTTGGCGGTGATGTAGGGTTCCAGCTCTTGGACACTCAGCCGAAATCCACCCTCCGGTTTGGTCGGAACTAGGACGGGTACACCTCCGGCTAGCCGAACCGCCTCTGGGTAGCTAGTCCAACAGGGTGTCGGGATGATCACCTCATCGCCTATCTCGACAACTGTGGCAATCGCGTTGAAGATAGCATGTTTCCCGCCGTTGGTAACGAGAACTTGCGAGGGGGAGACTTTGAGACCACTGTCACGGAGTGTCTTGTCCGAAATGGCTTCTTTGAGCTCCATGAGTCCCGATGTTGCCGAATAGCGATGATACTTCGGGTCTCTCGCGGCTTTTATGGCCGCCTCGACTATAAACTCCGGTGTAGGGAAATCAGGCTCACCCGCTCCAAATCCAATTACGTCGACCCCAGAAGCCTTGAGGGCTTTAGCCTTCGAGTCGATGGCCAGGGTCGCCGACTCGGCGACCGATGCGATCCTTGTGGACAGGCGGCTGTGTTGGTATGGACTCAAGACGAGACTCCCCTAAAGAATATTGATAAATGGCGACGACCTAGGAGGCGTAGATGGCCCAAGAGGCCTCTGATATTAAGATACCAGCCGATCTACTACCACAAGACGGGCGTTTCGGGTCCGGACCATCGAAGGTAAGGGTAGAAGCGGTAGAAGGGCTTGGACTGGTTGCCAAGACCTACCTTGGAACTTCTCATCGGCAGAAGACCGTAAAAGGGACGGTTGCCAGGTTGCGGTCGGGTTTGCGCGACCTTTTTAACCTTCCTGAAGGGTATGAAGTCCTGCTTGGGAATGGCGGTGCTACCTATTTCTGGGACGCAGCGACTTTTTCTCTTATCCAAAGCAAGAGTCAGCATCTGAGTTTCGGCGAGTTCTCTTCTAAGTTTGCTCAAGCCGCCAAATCTGCTCCTCATCTGGAAGATCCCCAGATCATAAAGTCTGAACCAGGGACTCATCCAGAAGCCGTCGCGGCCGACGACGTTGATCTCTATGCGTTAACCCACAACGAGACTTCTACCGGAGTCGCAATGTCGATTAAGCGACCAGCTGGATCATCGGGCATCGTGGCGGTAGACGCAACTTCGGGAGCGGGCGGACTAGAGGTTGATCCAAGCGAGTTCGATTGCTACTACTTTTCTCCGCAGAAGTGTTTTGCTTCCGACGGGGGACTCTGGGTGGCGCTAGCTTCTCCAAAGGCGATTCAACGTATCGAAGATATCGCCGCCTCTGGCAGGTGGGTGCCCGCTTCGTTGGACCTGAAGATAGCTCTCGATAACTCGGTGCAAGATCAGACCTACAACACGCCGGCGCTAGCCACGATCCACATGTTCGTCAATCAGCTCGAGTGGATGTTGGAAAATGGCGGCCTCGCTTTTACTACCCAGAGGTGCGATGACTCTGCTTCGCGACTCTACAGTTGGGCTGAGAAGTCGGATTATGCCACACCTTACGTATCCGATCCAGCCAAGAGAAGCCACGTAGTTGGGACAATCGACCTCGACGACTCGATCGATGGTACTCAAGTTACTAAGGCACTTCGGGCCAATGGGATCGTCGATGTCGAGCCCTATAGAAAGCTCGGAAGGAATCAGATCCGAGTAGCTATGTTCCCAGCCATAGACCCATCAGACATCGAGGCCCTCACCGCTTGTGTCGACTTCGTGGTCGACGCATTAGCGGGATGAACCGAAAGACACTATTTGAGTTTCTTTTCCTGGGCGTAATCTGGGGAAGTTCGTATTCTCTAATAGCGGTTAGCCTGGAGCGGTTTTCACCGCTCCAGGTTGCCCAAGTTAGGCTTCTCGGCGGGGCCGTAGTGTTGGTTGCCGTCCTTGTGTCAAACGGGACCAGAAGAGGACAAATAGCTTGGTCCACTAAGTTCATCGCACATCTTTTTGGAGCGGGATTGGTCTCGACCGCCCTTCCCTATCTTCTGATCTCGTGGGGAGAGACCAAGGCGCCTTCTGCGGTAGCGGGAATGCTTGGCGCTACTACTCCGATCTTTGCGGCTATCCTCGCCCCAATCATTCTTAAAGAAGCCTTGGGTGTTAAGCGGAAGGTTGGTGTCTCGGTCGGCCTCGTCGGCGTGATACTTATCTTTCATCCTTGGAGTACCCAAAGCTTAGGGAGCATCATTGCCGAAGGGGCGATCGTGCTAGCGGCATTGCTCTACGCAGTGAGCTTCATCTATCTAAAGCGTTTTCTGATCCCGACCGGTGCATCTTCGTTGACTATCGCGGCGGGCCAGATCACCGCATCAGCACTGATGCTTTTGGCGCTCGACCCGATGGGACCGGGTGTTGTTCTCCACGCTGGTGCTCGAGTGGATTTTTCTATATTGACCCTTGGTATAGTACAAACC
>JABEUM010000172.1 GCA_013044475.1 Acidimicrobiaceae bacterium
GCACTAAGGCTGTGGCCACTGGTTCGCAATAGCCATTTGTCGGTGAGGGGTCCGCGAAATTTGCTCCTGCAGTCCTGCGATATATCCTGGGTGCATCGATCGTCGGGAATGCCGAGCTTTGATTCATTTGATGGCCAGAGTCTCCATCACCCACAGGACATTCTGATGGTGTGCGGCTCAAGTACGTGGATACGCCCATTGAATTCGATATTCTCGCGATAAATCAGGCACCATTTTCATCGTCGGATTCCACGTCCGGCGCGCTTGGGATTGAAAATGAAATCGTTAATAAGAGGCTCGCCTGATACCAAAACGTACTTTGCGCCACTGGCAAGCGCTCTCGGATTAAAATAGTCAGAATTTGCCTTGATGAGCGAAGGATCGAATACTGCAATGTCGGCTACCGCTCCCACGGCCAGTTTGCCGCGCCCAGCAAGTCCAAAACGCTCCGCAGCCCTGGTCGACAAGTGTTCTGCAACACACGACCAATTGTTCGAAGGATTTCTCAGGTAGTGTTCCGCCGAAGCTGCAAAAGCTCCCCAACCCCTTGGATGTGGAAGATCCCCATAGTAGATCCCATCCGAACACCCCATGTGTCGATAATCGTCAAGGAACCATGACATGTCCTCATTGGTAAAGTTGCGCCTGCCTATCAAAGTGTTTACATTTAGCCGTGACTTTATCAAGAGATCACACACCAAATCGCCCACCTCTCGATTGGAGGCAACGGCTGCTTGAGAGAGTGTCATCCCAACAAAGCGAGCATCACCAGTATCTTCAACAGAGGATATGGTAATGAGATTCGCAGCTGCGCTTGCTTTTTGTCCTACAATCTGCCGAGCTTTCTTCTCACTCAATGCCTTGATGGTGACATCTGGCCCCTGGGATTGCAACTCGACTGGAACTGCTACCATAGCCAGCAGAGAACTGCCTTTTGTGTAGGGGTAGGAGTCAAATGATATGTCGCAATCGTTGGCTTCTGCCTGTTTCAACAGGATGCTGGCTTCTTCGGCCTTACCCCATAGATGCGAGATATGGCCAGCGACCCCACTTTGCACCAAAATGTCTACAAACTCCGATATTCCATCGGCAAGCTTGTCGCCGTATCCTCGAATATGAGAAACATAAATACGGTTGCGGTCTTTGAGGATTCTGCAAAGAGCAGTTAGTTCAGGTATCGAAGCAAAGCCACTTGGCACATAATCCAACCCCGATGACATTCCTAGAGCACCCTGATCCAATCCTTGCAGAAGTTTGTCACCCATCTTCCTGAGTTCGGATTCTGTCGCCTGCGAACGGGATAGACCCATAGCTTCATAGCGTAAATTGCCGTTCGGAATTAGACAACCAACGTTCAAGTACGCCTCGGAATCCACCAAATCCAAGTAGTCAGACAATGATTCGAGTCGGACGGGTAACGCTATTCCATCAATAGCAGGGAAGTACCGAGACATGTATGCCATTGAGCGACTACTGACTGATGAAGCAGAGCAACCATCTTGGCCGACGATGAATGAAGTGATGCCCTGACGGAGCGCTGCCTCAGCGAGTGCCGTGTCAAAAACGGCCCATTCTCCGTGGACGTGTGCATCTATTAGTCCAGGAAGAATCACACAATTAGTTGCATCGAGTACTTCAGTAGGAGTCTCTTTTGGTAGTAGATTTCCAATCGCTGAGATTCTTCCTCTCTCAACGAGAATATCGGTTTGAACAGCTCCGGCTTTTGTATCCAAAACGGCGCTTCCGCCGTGAATCAAGAGACGTTGACTCATGAGTTATCGCCCAAACGTGGACTTATAGATACTGATTCCATGCTCTTCCAGAAAGCGCTGAGATGCCGTTGAGATCCCTTGTCCCAGCTACCTCCACCCCATATTGCGATTGCGTTGCGCAAGCGGCGGCAAAATGCCGGGGTAAATTCACCTCGCGCGCTGCCGCGACTTTCTGACACGGGATACGGACAAAGCCGAAACTCGCATTTTCCCGAGCATTCACGAAAGAGAGCGCTGCGGTGGCTCGTACTCCTGATGCATTCGGGCAGTCGGTCAGAAGTAGACCACAGCTTTGCTAGTTCTGAACCTGCTCGTTCAGTCGCCGAGTCGTTCATTTTGCAGAAAATTAGATTTAACAACAAAACAAGATCGCCCACCAGCACCAGGGTCTCTCCAGCGAGATCAAAATAGTCCTTTTCAAGCACCTCAGACTCAACTAGCCAAAGGGCTTGAGTTTCGGAAAGTCGACCTTGTACAGCTGCCAATGCTAGTCGAGCGGCCTCGCTTACAAATGGATGTTGGTCCGATTTGCTTGCCACTTCCAAGGCATGTAATGCATTGACCTGATTTGGATTTTGGAGGAGCCGGTAGGAGATGGCATGTATGAGGTTGATCCGCGCATACCAAAAACGAGGACGTTCCTGGAGGATGTCTAGCAGACTTTCACTGACAGCTAATCGCGGCTCAATCTTGGATGCAATCTTGTAGCCACGGGCCAGTGACTGTTCCAACCAAAGTGGATCCGGTGCCATGCTTGCGAGTGCTCTCATGCTTGCCAACATTTCTTGAACCTTCTCCTGGTCATTAGGTGAGACCTGGTCGGCCAGCGATGGTAGTAGCCATGCCAATACCCCGGCAGACAGATAGTCTTTTACAATCTGGCCCCGATGCAGTTCATTAGCGGTGCTAGTAAGGATTTTGCTGAACTTGTTTCCTAGCACCCGGTAGGTTCGGTCACCGCTGGACGCGAGAGCTATGGCCGCATTCCAACGAACGGGAAAATTCGGATCCTGAGTGTACGTCCAGAGCACCCATAGCGCTTCATCACTCGGGGAAAGTTTGAGAAGTTCGATTAGAGCCTTTTTATCCGCCTGAGACAAAGTTTGCCTTGTTTCCACTAAGCGCTTGGCAATATTCCACCACCGCTCCTGACTCACGCTCGCTGTATGCCAAGTCAGCCAGCACATGGCCAACCCGAGAATCTTTGAAGGCTGAATACTCTCCATAATCAGCTTCATTAATTGGCCAGAGACCGCTTCGACGAACTGGCCATCGACCTGTCCGTCGTCGGCTATTCCACTCATTATCAGAACCCTAAACTGATGAGACAGCCTGACGCGATCCGCGAGCACAAGCCAATTCTGAAAGTTAGTACGGTAGTATCTCGAAGAGAAATAATCCTCTATGAGACCGTGACGGAAGCGTAGCGCAGCGCTGGTCCCCACCCGATGCAATAGGCCAACTTTCAGGCCGATGCGAATTCCCTCCTCTACTTTTAGATCTGAGCCAACCGTATCACCGGGCAACGGTTCAGTAGATCCAACCGAACCCTCGGATCGGCCTTGCAGCGTCAATGCTGCAGAAAACTTGGAAATTCCATCCTTGACCGATTCTGAATCCACAAAATAATTGGAGCTATCGACCAGCGCCCACCGCAGAAACTCGTTCATCAATGCAACCTGCCCCTGAATTGGGACTGGCCAGGCTGTAGATAGAGCGGTCTCGTCGCCGGAAATTCGAGAAATGAGATTCAAATAGAATGGGGTGCGTAACTCGGGTTGCAACCATGCCGCTAGCTCGCTTGAGACATACTGCCTTTCTCCGACCTTGTTCAGGAACTCAGCGCATTCATCGAGGTCAAGAGGTTCAAGATGAAAGCTAGAGAAATAACCAAGTTTGGATCCAACACTCCAGGTGCGTGCCGCAGCAACTAACAGAACCCCACTTTCACAAGCTAGCCGACACGCCTCTGCGAGATCATTTTCAAGCTCGACTGCATCCATGCCTAACCCAAACTCGTCTAGACCGTCGACAATGCATACGATCCTGGCCGCCCGGATCAGGTACCGCCACAATGCGTCGGATTCGTCAGATCGTCTTAAGTGGACATCCGTAGCACCACGAAATTTGTCTGCAACAAGTTTCAGAAGATTGACTTCACGCAATCCCGATATGTTGATCTCGACAGGCACGAATTGACTAGAGGATAGGCGAATCGCCAGCATCCTCAATAAGGTGCTTTTCCCAGTACCAGATTCGCCCTGAATAATGATCGGCACCTGGATATCTTGGGCAGTCAAGTCCTTGAAAACTTCTTCCAGCAGTTGTTTTTGAGATTTGGTTGGAGATGTAAGAAACCTTGGATCCAGAGGATTACCATTACGCTCCCTTGTTCGGACATTTCGACGGTAGGCTCTCAAAGCCGAGGAGCGGGACCGTGCGATTAGAGAAACATAAGCCGACAGCCCTACTAGCAGCAAGATGCTAACGTTCTCGGCATAACCACACCCAACTGGATAACGAGTGCATATCAAGTTCACCCGAGTATTAAACGAAATGGTAACACCTGCAGCGAGGGCAAGAACAACAACTAAGCCAACCAAAACTGGCGAATTCCATCTCGCCCACAAGTAGCAGCGACGCGCCGATTTACGCACTTGACTTGCCAGGCTGGCAGCCTTCAGTTGCGTGGCACTTCCCGTCATCTCCATTTATTCATACTCATGTTTCTCGACTACCCAATTTCCACAGCGCATAACCCTTGCTACGTCAAGTGAAGTGCCGTTTAGAAGCACGAGGTCAGCCCTATATCCCGTCTCAATTTTTCCTCGGTCCTCCAGCCCAATAGTCCTAGCGGGACCGATTGTCGCTGCGCTCACCGCCGTAATCAAATCGATACCAGCCTTGGTTACTGACGACTTGAGAATGCCTGATAGCGGAAGAGCTGTACCGGCAAGTTTGCCGTTGTCTTTGAAAACCACGGCTCCATCGTCCATTTCGACAAGCCGATCGGATACTAAGGCGATATGCTTACCTTCACCCTCGACTCCAAGGCAGTCGCTTACAAAAATCGGAACGCCAGATATTGCGTGATTGACAAAGTATCTCACTAAACAAGGGTGCACGTGGCGACCATCAGCAATAAGCTCGCAGCTTACTTTTGGCGACTCCATCAGGGCTAGTAGCGGACCCGGCTGTCGGGCGAAAAGGGAAGGCATGCCATTACCCAGATGAGTAGCAACGGAGGCTCCGGCATCAATTGCCGACCTTGTCTCCTCGTACGTGGCATCGGTATGTCCTATAGCGGCAACGACTCCCTCTCTGACCAAAAAGCGAATCGCGTCTAGGGCGCCTGACAGTTCAGGTGCTAAAGTCACCATTCTTATCGTGCCCTTCGACTGCTCCAACCAATGGGACAGAA
>JABEUM010000173.1 GCA_013044475.1 Acidimicrobiaceae bacterium
AACGCGTACCACTACTCGGGATGGCACTGCCGTGGGTTGGCCACCGCGAACTTCGCAGTCGGGGTACCGTCTGCGGCAGCCTTGCGCATGCCGACCCGGCCGCAGAATTACCGGCAGTGGCCTGCTGCCTCGAGGCGACGATAACAGTTGCCGGCCCCGGAGGTGAGCGGATTGTCCCAGCATCGGATTTCTTCACCGCTGCAATGACGACCACGGTCAAGCCAGAGGAACTCGTCACCTCGGTTCACTTCCCGTTTGCAACAAAAGGCCAGGGATTCGCTTTCGCCGAGATCGCCCGTCGACACGGAGACTTTGCCCTAGCCGGTGTCGCAATACGGGTAGATGTGTCGGAACCGCTCCATCCAATAGCACGCGCTGTCTGTTTTGGCGTCTCCGATAAGCCCGTCGTACGTGATGTCTCAGCTTGGCTGGAATCTGCCATCGGTCCCGATGGAGCGGATACGCCGGAGACGACGATCAGCGAGTCGCTCTCCGAGGGATCGGCCGATTTTGCCGCTGAGGTCGTCGACACGGTAGGTGATGTCAGCGGCAGCACTGCTTACCGGCGTCGGTTGATCTCAACTCTAACCAGGGGCGAACTCGCCCGGGCGTACACTCGGGCTACCCAGAACCAACTGGGAACTATATGAGCAGGCCGCGTATCGTCGAACACTCCGCAGCCGGCGATAAGGTGAGCGTGGAGTTCATCGTCAACGGAACACCGGTTTCCATTAGCGTCTCACCACGGATGACCTTGGCGGACGTCCTGCGTGACCAGCTGGGTTTGACCGGGACGCACATTGGATGTGAGCACGGGGTCTGTGGGATGTGCACTATTCTGCTCGACGGTGATGCGAGTCGCTCTTGCCTCATTTTCGCCTGCCAGGTCGATGGCTCAGAGCTCACAACCGTCGAAGGTCTTGGCAAACCAGACGACCTGCATCCGCTTCAGGAGTCCTTCAGTCGGCATCACGCTCTGCAGTGCGGTTTCTGCACGCCTGGTTTTCTGATGAGCTCCTACGATCTGCTCGACCACGAGCCAGGCATCCAACGTGATGACCTCGCCGAAGAGCTGTCGGGCGTCCTGTGCCGATGCACCGGCTACCGGAACATCATCGATGCGGTGGACGATGTCGCGTGCAAAAACCGTGGGGGTATACCAGGGCCGAAGAACCTTGGGCGTCAGACTCTCATCGGTCGATCCCCGGATGGGACGAACGGGGCGCCTGATCAATCCGCTCCGGCGGTGGCCGACGAAACGAGCGATCATTTGCGGCCCGACGAGATCCGGCTCCCGAAGGGCGAACCAACCATTAACATCGATGTCGAAAGTAGCCTCGAATCCTCGCTAAAAGAAGTCGGCCGCGTCCTCTCTGACGTTCGCCTCCTTGTTCGCTGTCTGCCCGGAGCGGAGCTGATCGACGAACTTGGCGACGGCTGGTACCGCGGCCGAGTTCGCTTGGCGTTGGGTCCTATCCGGCTTTCGTTCTATGGTCTCGTTCATCTGCTTGCTCACGAACCGGATTGGGTGCACGTACTCGGCCAAGGTAGCGATGTCAGCGGCGGGCGAGCGCAAGTGGAGATACAGATTCGTGTTATATCCGATGGGCAGGGCACTCGATTACAGGCCAATGCTCGCGTGTTCCTCGTTGGGCGTATCGCCGGGTTTGGCCGCTCCCTTTCCGGCGACATCAGCCGGCGGATGTTTGAGGAATTCGCAGCGGCGGTAGATGCCACAGCTAGCGGCGAGGAAATTGTGCCTAGCTTCAAACCTCCGAGTGTGCTCCGTATCCTACTTAGCCTTTTGCGTAACCGACTGGGCTGGTTGCGCCGTCGCCCAAGCACCGAAAGCCCGGGGACAAGCCGATAGTCGCAGAAACGGTGAAGGAAATATGATGTTGTGGCTGATCTCTATCTAATGGTTATGAAGGGAGCAAAAATTCTCACGAGCTGTCTGGATTAAGGACGATAACTGTTGGAGATGCCGTTATCTTGCTCTGCTGTATATTTAGTCTCAACTCCACAAGGCTTGGTTTCTTGAATAGCTGTTTGAGAGAGTACGGGTGATCATGAGCAGCGAATCAATTGAACTAGTTTCATCTGCCAAGACAGTTTGAGCAACGCCCGGTATGGCCGCCGGTCCTGGGCGAATGGCACATGTTATCTCCGTGCCGCTTTGCCTGAGGAGGCGTTTTCGGTGCCACTTTTCTAGTGAGTTGGGTAAACACTGGTCATTTTGCTTCACCAGTAATGGATGCAGATACAACCAAATGTCACGCTGAGATCATTGAAGGCTACCCTCGTCGGCCAGGTGGCGGGTTGAAGACAAAGATTGGCGAGTTAGGGAAGAGACTCGGATGCAATTCATTGGACTCATCCACGCAACGTCTAGCGTCTAAAAGTAATCCCCAGCTGCGTTTGTTAATTGAGTAGACCATTTCTGTCGGTGGCGTTTCCCTGTTTGAATCAGAAGAATTACTACAGGAGCTAGTAATCCAATCCCGACCATGAAGCCCCAGAATCTTTGGTTTCAAAGACCGGATAGCTGTCCGAGACTATCCAAGCCCGTCCGCCACTACCGGCAACGAGGCTTGTGGAGGTCAGTATCTCTTGGTTGCCTGGTAGCTGGCGGCTAACAAATGTTTTACCGCCATCCGTAGTTGTGAGAAGAGTGCTCTGTGTCCAGGCATAACCAACTGATGATGAATAGAAATTCACCCCGATCAATCCAGATCCGCTTCCCCAATTGGCCGTATATTCGGCCCAGCTACGACCAGCATTTGTAGTGTGGTAAAGGGCGTAAGTTCCAGCGTAGATGTTTTTTTATAGGGATTGGGTACTAGCGGTCCTAACTCTAAGCCAACTGCCCACCAGTTGGTTGCACTGAGCGGATCTAGGGAAGATGCATTGAACCGGAATAGGGACTTTAGTCCAGCTGTGTCCACCGTTGAGGGTTACCTCGAGTGCCTTAGTTAGTGGACCCGTCACAACGAGCCCGACCGACCCATTCAGGAAGCGACCATCATTTATTTGCCAGCCAACTGGAACTGGTATCTTGGCCCAACCTTTACCCGATCGCTTGATCTCAATAGCGGTATTGGTGACTACTACTTCACCACCTGGAATTATGTTGACTGCCTCAGTACTAACTCCAAAGTTTCCTAGCACATTCGATGCACCAGAAGGGTTCGAACCAAGCGCAATGACCCGGCCCTGCTCAGTCGTTATGTCAACTTTCCCTGACCCATACGAGATGCTCGTCGCTCGATACGGGGGATAGATTTCTTTCCAGGCCGCTCCACTATTCGCCTGATTCCAGATTGATCCGGCTGCGGTAAGGGCAACACCTCCGAAAGGAGTTGTTGCTATCTCTGAAATACTTGTCGAGCGAAAATTATTGGCTGGCAAAAGCTGTTCCCCGGTCCAGTGAATTCCGCCATCGACAGTTTCAAGCACATCGCCACGGCCGCCGCGTGCTAGTGCGATATAGCCAAGTGAAGGAGTGGTGAGACGAATCTGACTCAGGTATCCGTTCAGGGGCAAACTAAAGGAGTCAGGAAGGGTCGTTTCCGGGGAGGAGAAGGAGGGATTGGTGAGAGGGGGAGAGGAAGCAACCTCTGTCCAACTCCTTCCGCCATTGACAGTTCGAAATAACCACTTCTCTTCGCTGCCTGCCCCTGGTTGCCCGCCGAATGCCAACCAACCAATTTCGTTCGATGCGAATGAAAAGCCGACATAATTACCGCTCAAGAGGCTCATTTGTGACAGCGTCGAAGTGGGCTCCTGGGTCCAGCTGCGACCACCGCTGGAGGTGATCAAAATTTCAGCTCCAAAGCCGGGACCACCTGGAGGACTTGACAAGGCTATGCCGTTTTGGTTGTTGAAAAAATGTACCTGTACGTATTTACCCTTTGAGACCAGCGTCCAATGCCGTCCTCCGTCGGATGTCGAGTAAAGGGAATTGGTAGAAGTTATCCGGCTTCCCACGAGTGCAAAGCCGGATTTCAAGGTGTCAAAATCGAGCTGAATCACTATGCCTGGTATTGAGCCAACGAAGTTCCAGTGGGACAATGGTCTGGTGCGCTCGAAGATATTGTTCTGGTTGCCATTGACCTCAGCCCCAACGAGAAAGCCGCTTTTGGAGATAAATAAAGGACGGACTAAATACATATTTGGCGATGATCTCAAGTTGAAGACCGCAGGTGCAGACGCGGTAATAGGAACGTTTTGTTTCACCTGGACGGTGTCGGTGATGTCAGATGGGGAAGCGATGGCGAAGTTGCATGAGGGCTGGTGCTCGCTGCGCCGCAAGACGCCAGCAGGATCGCAGACGCCAGACCAATCAATTTGGAGTTAGCCACCTTATATTTTTGGCGGCCTTTTTTATTGGTGGAACGAGTGTGCGGAAGACGGCTTCTTAGTGTCGATCGCATTTTTGACAGCTTTACCAGAATGGGGTGTGGGGCGGAATGCCCCTGGCTTTAGCCATGGGGATGTAGGGCCCCACCAGGGCGAAGCCCTGGGACCTGCGCTCAAGCGTTG
>JABEUM010000174.1 GCA_013044475.1 Acidimicrobiaceae bacterium
AATTCTGCGGCCGTGATGGTCGTCCGGGCTGGTTTCAACCCGGCTGGTGTTGATGGCATAAGACCTTGGGTGTCCGCTGGGCACTCAGGCTGCCTGAGCTAGGAATCCCCCGGCTTTAGCCGTGGGGAGGTTTCAATTCGCAAGATTAAACGGCGTGCGGCTCATTTGTAGTGGCCAAAAACCGAGATCGATATTAGCTCAGTACCGATGAGCTGGGAATCTATGAGGAGGATGCGAAAGTTGGGTCAGTGTGGCTCGACAAACAGAGTGTGGATGGAGCTACCCACTGAAGATTGCTGGTCAAAAAGTGTCGTCCTCGAAGTCCCAACTCCATCTGGGCCTAGAATCGTCTCGGCACTCATTCCCAACCATTCGCCCTGTGGATATCGAAAGACAGATACACAGAGGTCGACGGGAACGAAGGTCCATTGGTCAATGGGTAACACTGAGCTTACGCCGTTTGCCGAATCGGCCATAAGCAACATTCGGCTCAGTGGCGATGCTGCTTCTCCAGCTACCAATGGTATTTTCGGTCTGGACCAGACCGTTGAGCTGCCCGAAAGATCGAAGCCGCCGCTCACATAACACCAATCGATAGAGTCTGCATAGGGGAAGAACACCTCTTTCGACGTCATCGCTCCAGGCTCCAACTTGAGGGGAACTGGGGCCGTCTCGGACCCGATCTCTTCGGTAAGGCCGGTAGAGGTACGCATACGCCAAGCTTGAGCGCTCATGACTAACTTGTCGTCTACGAGCATTCGTGAACCTAGTAACTCTATTTTTCTCCCGGGCCGAAGGGTAACCACCTCAACCTCGGTGCGGCCGAGAGGTATCGGTCTAAGTATCTCGATGACGATCCGAACTATCCTTGCGTCGTCGCGAGGCTGAAACTCTTCGAATGACTTTGCGATCAGCGCCGCAGGCGGTCCGCCGTGTTGGGCGTCAGGGCTCCAGGGACCGACGGTCGCTTCGGATGGGAAGTACTCATTTCCGACTTTATGGTAAAAAGCATCATATTTCTTTTGATTCACATTGACAAAGCTAGACCCTTGTTCCGCAACTCAGGACTTCTTGAGACTCAGCTTGCGAAGCTTTTCGCATAGCGAATTCTTCAAGGTTCTTGCGTCAAAAACGATCGGATGGCGAGGTTCGCTTTCCTGGGAAATTCGTCGTCGCTGGCCACTGACCCGGGACCTCTTTAGGGAGGACTATGTACCACGAAGGGGCATCGTCGGGAGATAGACAGGTTTGCATGACAAAAGGGCCTGAAGTCGCAAGGAGATTGTTCTGCTTCTTCCTAAAGGGAAAGCCAGTTGAACGGGCTTCGGCGAAGCCAAATCTCCGAGGCGGGATTGAGCTAGTGTCTAGGTGATGGCAAAGCATGGGTAGTCAGCGGATTGTTGAGCGAATGTGACTTGGCAACTTCTGTGAATGGGTCGCCGCAACTAGCTGCTCTTTCAATGCGTCGACAGAGTGCTCACTTGGACTGAATAGAGGAGGTAAGAGGGTAGGAAATGAAATACTCTGCCGTCCAAGACACCATAAAAGGGATCTCAAGACGAGTCAATCCCTTAGCTGAGCGCTATCGCTCTGATTCGGTAGGGCTTTGGTCCACCAAGGTCGCTTATTTGAGCTTCTTTTCACTATTTCCTCTTTTGTTGCTCTTTAGCTCAGTGCTGAATATCGCCTTCAGTGGGCATCAGGCCTATAAGGAGTCGGTGGCGAGTGCAGTAGACTCCAATTTCCCATTTCTGGCTGGATATCTGCCGAGCGGTAAATTACGGTCGACTTACTTCGCAGGATCAGCTGGCCTGATTGGGTCGCTTTGGAGTGGATCGAGGCTCACGCTCGCTTTGGAATCCGGTTTAGGCCGGATTTGGCATCTTGATGACCCTGAGGCAAGGACTTTTTTAGCCAAGCTTCTTAGGGGAGCATTTCTCTTTATACTCTTTGGCGTTATATTTATTGCCTCAAATATTCCGGTTGCCTTAGTCAGTGGCACAACTAGCCGCGGTAACTTAATTGTGCAAGTCGTGGGACTCATATTTGGATATATATTGGACTTAGTACTGTTCGTATTGATCCAGTTCATACTTGGGCCGCCTGGACTGACTTACAAAGACCACCTCGCAGGTAGTGTTCTAGCAGCTGGAATCTGGCTCGTTATGGTGCGTTTTGGCGATTCGCTACTTAGCAAATATGTAAGTCATGCATCTCAAACTTATGGGACATTGGGAACGATAATAGGCCTTCTTACCTGGCTAACCGTAGGGTCGCTGTTGGTGTTTGGTGCCGCCATTATCAATACCTTGGAGTACGAGAAGCGACATGCGAGGAAGTAGCGTGGAATCGTTACCAAAGAGCATTTAGCTCGCGAGTTTGAGTATTTTAATCGGAAGAGGGTAAAACCGAGGCAAAGAAATTGAGTATCTGCCTTCATCCTATTCGGCAAGTAACTGAAGTTCGAGTCTCAAAGCACGGTTTCGAAGGATTTCATAACTGAAGGTTTTGCTTGAGGGTATATCTTTACCCATACAGAGTTTTTTAAGGACTTAATAGTTTGGATCTATACTGGCCATCTGCAATTAAGCATATGAACAGCTAGAGGGATTAGGTGGAACCAGATTTCGATGGCTAGGCGACAAACAAGACGTTCATCGAGCGGCGACCAACTCGAGTTTTCCAACCTCGACCCGGTCGAACTGTCCTACGAGAATCTTTTGAAAAGACAGTGGCCTCAGGGGAGTCGCTATCCCCTGAATCTCGGCAAGGTGAATGTTCGGTCCCACATCTGGCAGGAGCTTGTATCCGCCGGTTCTCCCCTATTCGTGACGGGCTTCGCTTCGCTAGATCTTCTAATCCGTTTTGCTGCGCAGTGGTCGAGAAGGCGTGTCGACGGCCCAATCAGAATGTTGATTGGGAATGAGCCCTTTGTGAGTAGTTCGTTTAACTTCAAAGGTCCCCGTGCCACACTGTCCCAGCAAATGATTCGGTACTGGGTCGAGGAGAGGCGAATCTCCATGGCTGGATCACACCTGATCCTACTAATGCTTGAGTTGATAAAGGATGGTCGGGTTCAGATTCGGACCTCCGCTACTTATCACATGCTGCACGCGAAGATTTATTTAGCTGATGACGCTGCGACTCTAGGATCCTCTAACTTTACCAAGTCGGGCCTGGAGAGCCAGATTGAGGCTAATGCTCGCTTCGATAGGTGGATTGAGCCAGATAGATTCGGAGAGTTATCAGAGATAGCCGAGATTCTCTGGACGGAGTCGATCGACTTTTCAGGTGAAGTCGTAAAGTTGCTTGAGTCAATGTTGAGCATCATTAATTGGGAGGAAGCCTTAGCGGTAGCATGCGCCGACTTGCTCGAGGGGAGTTGGGCGAAATTACTTCTAGCGACCTTGAACTCAGCCAGCAACGCAGGGGGTGGATCATCCCTTTGGCCCAGCCAAATTGCAGGTATTGCTGAAGCCCTATGGGTGATAGACCATACCGGTAGTGTTTTGGTTGCTGATGCTACTGGATCCGGTAAGACTCGAATGGGCGCCTATCTCACCAAAATAGTGCGCGATCAACTCTGGTCCTCCGGGAGAGCGATCTCAGCTCGCGGTTCTCAGATCGTACTCGTTGCCCCGCCGAAGATAACAAAAGTCTGGGCCTCTGAAGCCCTTAAGTGTGGCTTGCAACTCGAAGTGGTCTCTCACGGGAAGTTATCTAGGAGTTCCGAGTCTTCTCCCGGCTTGGAAACCCTCAGGGTGAGATCTGCTCAGATATTGGCGGTCGACGAAGCTCACAACTTTTTGAATCAAGGGACAAAAAGGACCGATGAAATAAGAGATTCCCCAGCCGAACACGTGCTCCTCTTCACGGCCACTCCAATATCTCGAGGAGCCACCGACATACTGAGCCTCGTTGGTCTTCTGGGCGCTGACAACTTCGAGGATGAAACATTACAGATATTGGAACGCTTGGCGGCCTCTTC
>JABEUM010000175.1 GCA_013044475.1 Acidimicrobiaceae bacterium
ACCAATACGGCGGCGACCAGCAGTCCGATCTGGTACCCCGACAAAAAGGCCGTCGTAGCGCTTTGCCCATGGCGCAGCTCAACTCCTTGCTGGGCGGTAAGGATGGCGCCGATCATCGTGATGCCGAATAGGCCCGCTGCTTCTCGGGAGGCGTTGAAGATTCCTGACGCCACGCCGGCCTGCTCAGGTGGCATTACGCCCAGCACGGTAGCGATGAGCGGGGTTGTTAGCCCCCCGCCGATGCCAATGACGGCGAAGCTAGGCATGAGGTCAAGGAAACTCACGTTCTTGCCAAGCAGGCTCACCGAAGCGATACCAACCGCCATTAGCAGCATCGCAGCACCGACCGAGCGATGGGCGCCGAAGCCGCGCGCCACCCGCTCGGATACGATCGCTCCGACTGCTATCAGCAGCGCCATTGGGACGAACGCTAGCCCCGCCTTCGTTGGGGAGAATCCCAGCACGTCCTGCAGGTACAAGGAGGTGAAGAAGTAGATGCCGAATAGGCCAAAGGCCCACATCATCAGTGAAATGGATCCACCAGCGAACACCCGCTCGCGAAACAGGGCCACGGCCACCATCGGGTCAGAGGAGCGCGACTCGACGAGGACGAAACCGATGCTGGCGATTGCAGCCGTTGCAAATGAAACGACGATGATCGGTGAAGTCCACCCGAAGTGGGAACCCTCAATCAGCGCGTAAGTGAGCAAGAATAGCGCAGCTGCCGATATGGCCAGGCCGGGTAGGTCGAGGCGCCGGACGGTTGCTTCGCGCGACTCGGGGATCGCCCATGCTCCGAGCGCTATAGTAGCAGCACCGATCGGAACATTGACGAAGAAGATCCACCCCCAGGACAGATGTTGGCTGATCAGACCACCGAACAATGGCCCCAGAGCGAGAGCGAGCGCTCCGACGGCACTGACCGCACCGACCGCTGAATTGCGCTCGCGCGCGTCGGTGAAGGTCGCAGCGATGACTGCGAGGGTGGTAGGGACGACCAGGGCGGCACCCAGTCCTTGAATTGCCCGGCTCGCCACGAGCAGGTCAAGGTTGCCGACCAGTCCCGCGGCGAGCGAAGCGAGGGTGAAGATCGTAAGCCCGGTGAGAAATAGCCGGCGCCGCCCGAAAGCATCGGCTAGCCGCCCGCCGACGAGAAGAAGCCCAGCGAACACCAGGATGTATCCGCTAACCACCCACTCCAGCCCCGAGACAGAAAGGTGCAGCTGTCTCTGGATTGCCGGGAGTGCCACATTGACGATGTTGTTGTCGAGGGCGGTCATGAACGTGGCCAGGGCGACCGCAGCCACCATCCATCCTCGTCGGGCAGTACTCATTCGGCTCAGCTCCTATATCTTGTACATGTACGGCGTATAGTAACTCGTAAAGCATATATGCCAGGCATTACTCATCCGGCTCATTTCCTATATCTTGTACATGTACGGCGTATAGCAATTCGTACAACGTAGAATGTCAATCGTGAGATCCCAACGAGCCGACCATGCCTCCCCCTCCCAACTGAACCGGGACGCGGTCGTTACGCTTGCCCTCGGAATAGCAGATGCCGAAGGTCTCGCTGCCGTTACCATCCGACGGCTTGCCCAGGACCTTGGTGTCACGCCAATGGCGCTGTACTGGCATGTCAGCGGCAAGGAGGAGTTACTCGCAGCGATGGGCGACCGGGTCTTCGTCGGGCTACCACCCGACACCGATCCCGCTGCGCCATGGCACGACCAGCTGCGTGAGCTGGTTGTGGCACTTACCGCCGGACTGCGCGCTCACCCCAGCGTGGCCGCCCTCGCCGGACCCCGAGTGCTGCAGAACGACGAGGGACGTCGACTCACCGAACGAGCGCTAGAGCTGTTGGTGATCGCTGGCTTTCCCATCGAGCAGGCCGCCAAGATTGCCCGTCACGCTCTTCGCACCGCCGTATCGCTGGTAATGGAGCTGGCCACCACGGGGTCAAGCCTCGACCCCGTCCAAAATGCCGAAGACGTCCGATTCATTCGGCTCGCGCTGCAAGGGCTTCCCGCTGAGCGGTTCCCACTGCTAATCGAAGCCGCCGACGCTTTTGCCGACTGCGCTGACGAGGACGCCTACTACAGCTTCGGGATTGACCTGCTCATCGCCGGAATCGAGTCGAACGTCCCTGCCAGGGTCGGACATGGTGACACAAACAGATAGCCGGGCAAGGTTAATTCTGGTATTCGATCTGGCGGTAATTAGCAGCACCCTGGGGAGTTTTGGTGATCCCATAAGGAGACTTTCTCCTCCAGTAGCATCCCCCTCAAAGGGATAATTCTCCGTAAACTGCTCCCAAAAGCTGATCCCGTGGAATGACTCGGCGCTATTGAGATTTCCCTTTTCGCTCGAACGATCGGCGTGATAAAGCCAGAGCGCAATTAGATCACAAATCCACGGCCTAGCACCAAAGGGTTACCGCAGATGCGGTCTCGTCTTTTAGGGATGAGAATCCAAATTAAGCAGTCCGGCCTGAGCAGCTAAGGTACCCTCTCGTCGGATACGGTGGAGTAATGGCTAAGGTCTCTACATTACTGGAGGGGTTCTGGATCGTCTAGCTCTAGCTCTCGTGCTTAGTGCGTCACTACTCCACGCAATCTGGAACCTCTCGTCCAAGAGGGCCGCCGATGTCGATTCAACGATCTTCGTTTGGACCAACGCCGTCGTATCGATGGTCGTATTCTTTCCACTCGTCATTTATGTCTTCGTCGCTGACCATCCCACAATCACGAGTCGCGACCTTATATTCTTTGCCGGAACAGGGTGCCTCCATACCATCTACTTCCTCGCACTTCAAAGGGGCTACAGGACTTCGGACATGTCTGTGGTCTACCCGATAGCGAGGGGAAGCGGTCCCGTAATTGCGAGTGCACTCGCTATTGCCCTATTCCAAGCCAAGCCCGCTCCGCCAGCGGTGCTCGGGATCGCCTTGGTGGGAGTAGGGGTTTTCACAATTGGAATCCCTCGGCTCAACAGCGGGAAACTTGAACTCTCCAAAGGTCTGCGAGCTGGACTACTAGTCGGGATAATCATCTCGATCTACACCATTTGGGACTCCTACGCCATCGCCAAGCTCGGGATCTCGCCGATAGTTCAGGATTGGTCCGGGTCCCTTGGGAGGGTTGTCTTACTCGGAGGATTTGCGGCCAAAAAACGCTCCACGATACTCGCCGTCACAAAGAAGAACATAAAGGCAATTCTCATCGTCGGAATCCTGTCTCCGCTTGCATACATCCTCGTTCTCACCGCGTATAGATATGCTCCGGTGACTGCGGTAGCTCCGGCCCGAGAACTTAGCGTGCTATTTGGAGTGGTACTGGGGGGTCAGATCTTGAAAGAGCGAGACCGCACAAAGAGATTTGCGGGTTCGGTCCTCCTCATCATCGGCGTCGCTTTAGTTGCTATTTGGAATTGAAGACAAACCTTCCGAAGCCAAATACTGCGAAGGCTGAATGGCGAAACCGCTAGGCACCCCTGTCCAAGTCATTATCCTGAGAATTTGACCTCTTCGGCATCGAGCGGAATTAGCCATATGGCGGTCCCGTCACCTATGATGGGTGCTATGACCGAGGTGAATACCGACGCGTGTATGTACCAAACTGAGACCAAAGGCGCTGCCGACAACTTCATGCGCAAGCTTCTGCGCATCCCTGAAGTGGACAGTCGGGCTCCCAAGAAAGAAGCCGCCGAAAGGCTTTTCAGCCTCGCAATGCTAATCTCCGCCTTGCGCTGCACACTCAGCTATGTGATCCTGCCGTTTATACTTCCCGCTCTAGGCTTAGGAGCGACCGTCGGCCTTGGACCTGTCATCGGCCTACCCATAGGTATTGTCGCCATCTACTTCGACGTAAAAGGTATCAGACGTTTCTGGGTGGCTCAGCACAAGTACCGCTGGCAGATGAGTGCAATCTATATTTTCGTAATCGGCCTGGTCACATACCTAGTCATGGGGGACATCTTCAAGCTGCTATAGCTGAAGCTAAGGCCAATCTATATAGGAGCGGCCAAACATCATCATCTGGTTGCCAGATTCCGAGTATTTGGCCCGCTCCCTACAAAACTTGCTTGTGCTTCACGAAGCGACTACCGATCGAATAACCTCTTGGATGCGATGTCGCGGATCTAGCTCAAGCTAGAGTCTGATCGACATCACACCAAAGAACCAGAAGTCCGTTTGCTAAGGACGTGTGATCTCCCTGGGCAGGCTATCGAGCCACCTCAACACGCCCTCCTCATAGTGGAGTTCAAAACTTAAAGTCGCCCTCACGAAGGGGTCAAACTTGCCAGCCCTCATCGCTGCGTCGGCCGCCTTGCAAGCATCCAGTTTTGCCTCGTGAGATCGTCTGAAATCCTTCAACAACTCAGACAGGTCCTTGGGATCTATCATCCCGCCGAAACCGAGGACCAGCAGCATCGGCACCCTGGTTGTCTCCTTCTCCGGGACGTTAGCTAACCAAACTTTGAAGGCCGCGTCTCCCGCTGGGGTGGCTTCAAATGTCCGCTCGTCCCGTGGTCCGGGAAGGGACCCTACTAGGTAGCCACGCTTCTCTAGATTCAAGAGTTCTCGGTAGACCTGGCTTCTAGTCAATGACCAAAAGTCGCCAATCGTCGAGTTCGCATGCCTTACAACCGCCCCGCCGGTCATCGCTCCATCCCTAATGAAAAGGCCTAGGATCGCTGCCGCCGTAGAGTTGAGGTTCAATATCTCGTTATCTTCCACGGAAGAAAATATACACTGCTTTCGTCCACAGTAGATAACTTGACGCTCAATAAAGAAAAATAAAATTTCCCTTATATCTTGAAATTTTAGCAGATCAGCTGGCTGCGAAACAAAACGCCTTGTTGGCAGAAGATCGTAACGAAAGTTGCACCTTCGCAAATAGTTGGAGAAAATCGAATCCGACTGCTTGGCCTGGACCATCATAACCCTCAGAGGAAACTAGCGGCTTCTGCCGTCAGCGGAACCGAAGCTCGGGCGTATGCCCAACCGTCCTTGCCACTTCACCCAGAGCAGTCTGTTGTCTGGCGGGGTCGGTCTCGCCCTTCGGCGATCTTCGTGCAGTTCCAAACAGAATTCGAGGTCGAGCAGCAACCAAACCGATGCCTAAACCATCAGGGACTTTTCTTTCAGACCTCAATGAGATCTATCCAATACCAATGGGTTGGATCATGTACAGGACCAGGTTCCCACACCATCCGAATAAGCCGAGAAACGGCGCAGTTTCGAATTTGTAATACCAAAGTGATCCATTCGATCCTGGTATAACCGCCGATCAAAAAAGACGGCTACTTTCGGATATATTAGTGCTCAGTCGAAATTAAGAGGTGACCGTGGCACACTATGGAAATAACGAGAAATGCTCAGTAGACGTATTGTCGGTTGGATACCTCACGCCCGGTGTAGCCGGGACTGTGGTTCTTGCTCGAGTTTCGGAACGAATTGTGATACTTGACCCAGGGATGGTGCCGACGAGGCAGTCGATACTAAGCCCACTTGCAGCTCTTGGAATTGACCCAGAGAGCGTTACCGATGTCGTCATCTCCCATCACCACCCAGACCACACGATCAATATCGCCCTTTTCCAGAATGCCCTGATCCACGACTTCCAAGCGACCTACATAAACGATACCTGGACCGCGCGCAAAGCGGAAGGAGTGCAGTTGGCTGAGGGATTGACCCTACTCGAGACACCCGGACATACACCCCAGGACATCTCTGTGGCGATGGAAACGACCGAGGGACTCATCATCTACACGCACCTTTGGTGGAGCAAAAAAGGTCCCGAATTTGATAAGTACAGCGTAGACCAGGACCAGCTCACTCAGCAGCGCCAAAGGGTCCTCGACCTCGATCCCGCTTGGATCATACCCGGCCACGGAGAGCCCTTCAAACCAGAAGAGCTCTCCTACAAATAACCCATTAGCTACTCAAACACCTCAAGTACGCTCCCGGCGATCTCCGTCGGAGATACCCCGGTATTTGAGACCTTGGCCATGACCTTCTCGGTCAGTTCAGCCATG
>JABEUM010000176.1 GCA_013044475.1 Acidimicrobiaceae bacterium
CCAAAGACGTAGATCGGCGCCGAGGCATCCTTCATCATTGCGAATACTCCTCCGCCCATGTCTCGGCGGTAGGTCTGCAGGTAGAAGGGCCTTTCACTATGGGCTGCGCCGAGGCCGGTTCGGTCCAAGAACATCCTTCTATTTCGGCAGTTGGCGGCGTTCCATACCGGATCTGGACCCTGTGGCAGTGAGTACTTTATGTTGTGGGTCGGTAGGTACCCGTTACGGTCAAGTGCCACGACAAAGGTGATATTCGGGTTTTCCATCGGAGGTTCCTGGATAGCGGGTAGGACCTCGTCGGTGAACTTGGTGAACTTGGTCATGTGCTGGAGGGGATCGGACCCAGAGATAGCGACGTAACTCTCATCAAAGAGCTCTTTTTCGGTTATCCTCCCAGATCGGATAGCTTCCTCAAAGATTGAAGAGATCCGATTAGCGCTGTCAACCGCCAGGTCGACCATGTCGGAGTCGTTAGTCTTAGCTCCGGAGAGGACCGCCTCCTCGATCAGCCACTCAGATAGTGTCGTGAGTTCTGATACCTGGTTCGTGATCTGCCCGAGCCTCGTGGTGGTGGAGTTGAACCCAGCCTTTAGCGAGTCGTAGGCCATATCGGCGGTCGAAGAGCGGTCGTGGGTTATCTCGATGAACTGGTTGATGCTTCGAATGCGGAGCGATAACTCATCTAGTTGACCCTTGACCCGGTCAACCCCGGAGAGAATGTTCAAAGATGACTCCTTGGCCATCTCGGCTTTAGACCTGGCATCCTTGGCCGACTTTCCGATATCACCGATGCTCTTGACGAGCGGTGAGATAGTGGAGGAGATCGAACCGGCGGCCTTTATGGTCTCGTCTGATAGGTCCCTGACTGCGTCTGCAATGACGGCGAAGCCACGCCCGTGCTCACCGGCCCTCGCCGCCTCTATACGGGCATTGAGTGCGAGGATATGGGTCTGCTGGGCTATCGAGTCGATGCTCTTGGCAAAGCTCGATATGTTTGCTATCGCTCCATTGAGCTTCTCTAGCTCTGACTCGGCGTGTTCGATCCAGCTCGCCAAAGCGGTAACATCTTTTTCCGCTTCCGAAGCGGCCGAGGTAGACTCCCTCATCTCTTCGTCAACCAGTGCGGTTGCGGTGAGTAGTGCTTCAGCGTCAGAACGAAGGGTCTTATTGCCCTCGGCGATTTCAGTCGTAGTCACACTGAGTTCGGTGAATAACTCGAGCTGTTCGTTAGAAGTTGTGGAAATGGCCGCCAGATCGCCACCTATCTCAGCGAGCTTGACGCCCAAGTCGCCGGCGGCTGTAGCTATCGCTGCGATGACCCTCTGCGAGTCCTCCTGTGTCGAAACTACTTCCACTTTTTGGCCCTGTAATCCGTAATTCTCGGAGATAACTTCGTCAAATGTTTGGTTCAATTTCTAACCCTTGCCGGTACCCCCACCCCAATACCATCCCAGCTAAGTGGGACAATGTAGTTAAGTTTCGGCCAGGTTTGCTCTAGCTTTAATTAAATAATGACAATCGACATGCGCCGATGGCTGTTTTTTAGCTCTCGCGTGAATCGCTGAGTAAGAAGGGATATCTGCTACCGGGGCTCATGCTTCTCACATTCTTTGAAAGTCCTGAAGATCGAACTCAGTTGAAATGCAAGTCTCGCCTTTGTTTATTCAGTGACCTGACCGTCGACTTTGGCTACCTTCGAATCCAGACAAGTAAGTAACAAGGAACTCCCGCCCGACAGCACCAAGGCGCTGGGAGGGTCCATCAGAAAGTCGTTACGGAAAGCTGAAGACTAGGCCAGCTCGCCCTTACTTTATCAGTTTGATAACGTTGAACATCGGCAGATACAGTGAAATCACCATAGAGCCGACGACGCTTCCTAGGACGACGATAAGGATAGGTTCAAGCAAGGACGACAGGGATCCGACAAGTGCCTCAACCTCTTGCTCGTAGAAAGTACCGACCTTATCCAACATGTCGTCAACGGCTCCGGATTCTTCACCGACAGCCACCATTTGGGTTACCATCGGAGGAAAGATCGGGTGGGTGGCCATTCTCGTAGACATTGGTTCCCCAAATCTCACTCCGACCTGCATGTCAGAAACTGCTTCAGCCACTATGACATTTCCAGAAGCTTGCTTGGTGATCTCCAGAGCTTCAAGAATCGGGACTCCAGAATGCAAAAGGGTCGATAAGGTCTTAGAAAACCTAACCATCGATGATTTCCGGGCGAGTCTCCCGAAGATCGGAACCCTTAGCACCAGCCGATCCAAGATATCCCTTCCCCTTTTGGAGCGTGAAAAGCGCACAAAACCGTAGGCGACGCCAGCATAGAAGACAATCAGCAGTGGAGCGAAGGTAACGGCTATATGTGACACGTCAAGGAGGATACGCGTCGGAAGGGGTAATGTTCCGTGCAATGTAGCAAAGATCTTTTGGAAGGTAGGAACTACAAAAAGAAGCATCGCCGTGAGGATGACCAGGACAAGTATGAGGACTGCTACTGGATAGGTCATAGCGGACTTGATCTTCCGCTTCAATTCGACTTGCTTTTCAAGACTGTTGGCCAGTCGCAGCAGGACATCATCAAGCGCTCCGCCAGTTTCCCCTGAGCGAACCATTGCGACGAATAGTCGATCAAAAGTTTTAGGGTGACGAATCAAAGCCCCTGAGAAGGATTGACCACGCTCAATGTCTAGTCGTACCTCGTTCACAATCTTGGCAAGCGGCTTCGACTCCGTTTGTGAGGCCAGTATTGATAGCGCCCGCAGGAGGGTCATGCCTGAATTAACCATCGTGGCTAGCTGTCGGCACATGATAGAGACGTCTTTGTCTTTAACTCGGCCCGAAAGGAACGGGATGTTGATTTCGGCGTTTAACCCCGTTGTTCGTTCCTGTACTACCGAGACGGGGAGAAACCCCATCTCCCGCAGTCTCGAAACGACTAGCTCGCGGCTTTCCGCTTCAAGCTTTCCGCTAGTAATCTTTCCAGACTTCTCGCGAGCCTTATAGGTATAGGTATCTGGCATCTGCTACCTGCTTCCCGCTAGTAATCTCTTTAGATCTTCCGGATTCGAGCTAGCCGAGAATGCGGTGGCCTGCGTTATCTTTCCAGTTTTCACCAGCGCGGCAAGAGAGCTGTCCATCGTCATCATTCCGTACTGGCCTCCCGCCTGCATCGAGGAGTAGATCTGGTGCACCTTTGCCTCTCTTATCAGGTTTCTAACCGCCGGTGTTGCAACGAGAACTTCACAGGCGAGTACTCTACCAGTCCCCTGTGCATTGGGTAGGAGTTGCTGTGTTACGATTGCTTGCACGGTGCTTGCCAGCTGTACTCGGATCTGTTGCTGCTGGTAGGGGGGGAAGACGTCGACTATTCTGTCTATTGCTTGTGGGGCATCTTGGGTATGCAAGCTTGCCAGGACAAAGTGGCCGGTTTCGGCAGCGGTAATCGCCGAAGAAATGGTTTCCAGGTCCCTCATCTCTCCTACCAATATTACGTCGGGGTCTTGCCTCAGCACGTGCCTTAGCGCATTTCCGAACCCTTTCGTGTCAGAGCCAACTTCGCGCTGGTTTACTACTGCGAGCTTGTGCTTGTATAGGTACTCTATTGGGTCCTCGATGGTGACAATGTGACACTTTCTCGTGGAATTAACTCGGTCTAATATTGCCGCAAGAGTTGTCGACTTTCCTGATCCCGTCGGTCCCGTCGCAAGTACCAGTCCCCTGGGTATTTTCGTCAACTTTTCCACTATTGGCGGGAGTCCAAGGGTGTCTAGGCCCGGTATTTCGAAGGGTATATATCGAAACACCGCACCAACTGAACCTCGCTGCTGCATGATATTGAACCTGAAACGCCCGACCTCTGGGACGGAATATGAACCGTCAAGTTCTAGATCCTCTTCGAATCGCTCTCTCTGCCTCTGGGTGAGCATCGTATAGATCAGCTCCCGGAGGCGCCTCGAGTCGATTCGCTCGTGGTTCGGAATTTGCAGGAGTTCGCCATTTACCCTCACCGTCGGTATTAGTCCAGCGCTTAGGTGTAGGTCGGACCCACCTGCCTCGACGAGGATCTGCAAGAGTGCACTGATGCTAACCTTTTCCCGCATGGCAGTTGACATGTCGGAGGATGAACTTTGGCTTGGACCGACCTTGGTTGTTATCTGGGGATCACTCATCAACTACCCTTCTTGAATCGAGCAAATTAGCGACGGCACGCGGGTTATGAAACGACTCTGAGAATTTCCTCAAGGGAGGTTCTTCCCTGTGAGACGTGGTATAGGCCGACATCCTTCATTGTCTGCATGTTTGAAGCTTTCGCAAGCTGTCTTATTGTGTCTGTTCTAGCACCTTCAGCGATGGCGCGCTCAATTTCTTCACTGATAATAAGTACTTCGTGCAGACCAAATCTGCCCAAAAATCCAGTTCCCGCACAGCGGGGACAACCCCCAGCCTTAAATGCTTTTTCCGGCGGAGGGAACTTGTCTTCAGGCCAATGAGCTGAGCGCAGCTCAGAAAGTGTAGGCGTATAAGCCACTTTGCAATTGTCGCATAGTTTCCTGGTCAAGCGTTGGGCTACGATGCAGTCCAGCGATGAGGCAATTAGATAAGGCGCAATTCCCATCTCGGCTAACCGCGATGGAGTTGACACCGAGTCGTTGGTGTGAACGCTAGAAAGAACTAAGTGGCCGGTTAGTGCTGCTTCAATCGCAATAATTGCGGTCTCCTGATCTCGAATCTCTCCGACGAGTATGATGTCTGGATCCGACCGAAGTATTGATCTTAGGGCAGAGGCAAAAGTTAGCCCAGCCTTAATATTCACCTGGACCTGCGTTACGCCAGGCAGGCGATATTCGACCGGATCCTCCACGGTTATCAGATTCCTTGACTCATGATTGATCTGGTTTAGCGTGGAATAAAGAGTGGTCGACTTACCGGATCCGGTTGGACCAGTTACGAGTATGGTGCCGTAGGGCTTGCGGAAGCAGACCTCATACTGGGCGAGTGTCTCCTTCATAAATCCAAGTTGACCAAGTTCCAAAAGTGCAGTCGACTTATCTAGGATTCGGATTACGATCTTTTCTCCGACGACTGTTGGCATGGTGGCAAGTCGCATATCGACGGTCTGGCCCGCTAGTGTTCCTGACATCCGTCCGTCCTGCGGTATGCGTCTTTCTGCGATATTGAGGTTCGCCATGATCTTGAGTCGAGAGACGATGCCGGAAAGCAGAACCTTTGGGAATCTATTTACCTCATGGAGGACCCCATCAATTCTGAGTCGAATCCGCACGTCATCTTCGCCCGGCTCTATGTGAATGTCGGATGCGCGCTGCTGCACGGCTTGAGCGAGAGTCATGTTGACGAGTTTGACTATAGGAGCATCTTCGATAACGTCGACGGTCAAAGTGGAGGTATCAGCGTCTGCAACTTGGTCAGCTGCAGCCTGTGAAGTGGCATCAAGCGCGTCATCAAAACGGACAGAGCGTTCGATAGTTTGGACCAGGTCAGATCTAGTGGCAATTACCACTATCAACTCGCGTTGGGTAATTGTTCGCACGTCATCTAATGCGACTAGGTCAGACGAGTCCGCCATAGCTACAACGAGTTTTGAGTCCTTCCAGGCGATCGGCAGAATCTCGTGTTTCTTCGCTAACTGGTTAGGTATCGCAGAAACTGCCGTTGGATCGAGGTTGATCCGAGATAGATCTACGAGTTCGAGGCCCAGTCGCTTGGCCATTATTTCGGCCATGGTACGCTCGTCCACAAGCTTGCGTGAGACCAATACACGATTTAGGGAGATTTGAGAGGCCCTTGCCTCCTCGACAGCCGCCCTCATCTGGTCCTCTGAAACCAATCCGGCGGCAATTATTGCTCTACCGAGAGGAGAGATAAGGCTTCCGGGTGGCGCGACCCTTCTGTTCGCGCCGTTTTGGCCTTGTGCCGGTTGTGGATAAGTCGTGGTCACTGGTCTTTTATCGGCCACGTTTACCCATTACTTCAATAAGTTTTCTCACGATTTTGCAGTTCAGTTCGGTTCCGACAAAAAAAGAGCCTATCCACCTAAGCCAGTCCCGGTTGTGAGAGACCGACCCTATGAGGATTCTATTTCCTAAACCGAGATACTCATCCAGCATTTTAGATGCTAAAGGCATTTGTCCGAAACATGGCAAGCTTGCGTTTAGCTACTGTTTCACCACTACATCTAGCAAACGGGCTTTTTAGAAATAGATTGATGAGCTGAAGTCGGATACAGTCCTAGTAGGCCGAGCAATTGAGGTAACTTTTTAAAGTCGTTTCTGAGGGAACTATTTGAGGGAAAAACCCATTCACCCCGCCTTTTCTGATTTGGAAGTCACTGCGAATTTGTATCACTCTGCGACAAATCCAGAAAGGCCAGCCTCCGAAGCCACGAATGCATGTTCTCTAAGGGGAACCTGTTTTACGAAGATTGAAAGGACGAATGAGATAGCGGCTATTGGTACAGCAATCAAGAAAACGGTGTCTATCGAATGAGAAAAGGCCAGTATAAATCCGTGCCTTATGGGGGTCGGAAGCTTGTCCAACGCTGACGGACTTATAGCGACACTCTGACCTTTTATGAGGCCGGAAGCTGCTGGCGGAAGGAATTTGTGGAGATTAGAGCTAAGACGAGCATTGAAAATCGCTCCATAGACAGCCACGCCAAATGATCCTCCAATCGACCTGAAAAAAGTGGCCGCTGACGTAGCAGTACCGAGGTATTCGTAAGGTACCGCATTTTGCACAGCTACGACCAAGACCTGCATCACTGCACCAAGTCCGAGGCCAAGGACGAACATGAAGACGGAAGCTACGAAGAGACTTGTGCTCGATGTCATCATGGAAAGTAGAAATAAGCCAATGGTCATTAACAACGTACCTATGATCGGGTAGATCTTGTACTTACCATGCTTTGTTATCAGCAGACCAGTAGTAATCGAGGTACCCACGACTCCGAGCATCAAAGGGAGCAGTTCGAGTCCCGACATCGTCGGTGAAGCTCCAAAAACGGTCTGAAGAAACGTTGGGAGAAAGATGATAGCCCCAAACATTGAGAAACCAACAATGAATCCCATGGATGACGTTACGGTGAAGATGGCATTTTTGAAAAGGCCTAGCGGAAGGAGCGGTTCCTTTGCTGCGCGCTCGACGAAGATGAATATCACCAGTAAAACTGCGCTAAACGCGCTAAGCCCGATGATTGTCGACGATTTCCAGGGATAGGTCGTGCCTCCCCAGGTGGTAACGAGGATGATCAAAGTAACCGCAACTCCCAATAATGCGGATCCTAAATAGTCAATCTTGTGGGTTCGGCGCTGCACCGGGAGATGGAGAACTGCCGCTATCACGGCGAGGGCGACGATTCCGATTGGGATGTTGATATAGAAAACCCATCTCCAACTCAAGTTGTCGGTAAAGAATCCGCCAAGAAGGGGACCCGCAATCGAGGCCAACCCAAATACCGCCCCAAAGAGCCCTTGGTATTTCCCTCTTTCTCGAGGAGAGACGATGTCGCCAATAATGGACTGTGAGCCCACTATTAAGCCTCCGCCACCAATTCCCTGTAAGGCTCGGAACGCTATGAGCTGCGCCATCGAATGGGAGATTCCGGAAAGGGCTGACCCTACCAAGAAAATGACAATTGAGGCCTGAAATAGCTTCTTGCGTCCGTACAGGTCGCCTAGTTTTCCCCAAAGAGGAGTCGAAATGGTCGAGGTTATCAAGTATGCGGTTACCACCCAGGAGAGGTGGTTGAGGCCTCCAAGATCTCCTGCGATGGTCGGAAGAGCAGTAGCCACGATGGTTTGATCGAGAGCCGAAAGCAACATGGCCAACATCAAGGCAATGATCGCCATGAATACGGTACGGTCTCGCGAGGAGTTACCAGGTTCAAGTGCCGAGGTCGGTTCTAATGACATTACTGCCCCTTGTCATTTATTTGAAGCATGTGAGCGTGATCTGAAGTCGTTAATAGAAGCAAAGCTGTATCTTTATGAGACAGCATAGTCTCATAAATGCTAAAATCGGTTTAGGTGGTGAAGATAGATTGAGTGGACGCGGTGGTGCCCTATCAAGCGGCAAGGGACTGGAGACGCCGACTAGGCGCGCCTCTGCCATTAGGGATTATGCCAAAGAGGCGATCATTCAAGCGACGGCTGAAGTCTTTTCCACTCGCGGTGAAAACGCATCTATGGCCGAAATCGCGGAGGTCTCGGGAGTGGCGAGAGCCACGTTATATCGCTACTTTCCGAACCGAGAGCGCCTTCTTGACGCACTAATGGATAGTGCTCTGGCAGATCTAAAGAAGGGCATTTGCCAGGCTGATCTTGAATCTGTGGAACTTGGCGACGCCATAGCAAGATTGACAAGAGTTCTTTTCGCTCTTTCTGACAAATACATCTATCTCGTAAGGAGTCACGTCGGAAAGGATCGGATTAAAGAGTTCAGGTTGGCGGTAAGGCCAGTGCTTGAGAGATTTATATCCGCACAGCGACAGGGTTTGATTCGGCAGGACATTCCGGCGGATATCTGCTTTAATTTTTACCTTGGTGTGACCAGATCAGCCTTTGGAATGTTATTCGAGGGCGGAGATCTGCTGGAAGATATGGTCAGCCAGGTTACAAGGTTTGTATTAAGTGCATTAGCGACCGTCGAACTCGATGGGGACCATTAGCAGTGTCGAGGTCTAGTGTGGACGTGTTATCGCAGATCAAAGAGCGTGCTGGGAAAGTTTTGCCTGGGGCCTAGCTCAACTAGTGTCCTCACCCGCTAATGCAATTACCGTGCAACCGTTTCGGCTCGCCGGGAGATTTGGAATCGCACTTGTGCACTTCTCTGATTGAGCTACATCCCCCCGCTCATTCTGACTTTTGGTGCGGCACTTTTTTGAATCGCGCCGGATGTCAACGGAGGAGTCAGGCGCCCCTTAGCCGATGGACTGGTGTTTGCCGGGACTAAGCGCTTGCTGATCTTGGGCCTAGATATCTACCATTTGACATGGATCCCGAACCGGCTCGGAGGATCGGCTGTGCTGCCGAAGTCAATCGATGCGTTCCTGTTTTGAGATAGGAGTAGGGACGGTTCGACCAAGTCGAAGGTGCAAAAGCGGCTCGACTTGCTTTTTCCTTTTGCCTCGTTGGCCTACGAGCTATATAAGCTCGACACCGAGGCTTGGTCGTGACCAGGGGAGTTGGCGTATTAGCTTTCGTCTTCGTGGGTGATATTCGGTACTAGAATTCGCTAGCCTGCATCTGAATTGGAATTGACCTTGTGGGTCGGAAAGCAGTGGGGGAAACTTGACTTCTGATTACGAATCCTATCTTGCCTATTTTCCTGGGCCAAAAGGAGAGAATTCCGACTATGTAAAGGAGCTTTTCGATAAAGTTCTGGACGACTATTTTCATTGGAGAAGAAACTACTATCCGGCGGACAGCTCTTTGATGCCTCCAATCGATTTAGACGGATTTAAGCAAGAACGGAGCGATCTAGAGGAAAGAATTACCGAGCTGCTCGGTCGGCTTCGGCGGAGTTTCCCCTTCTATTCTCCTCGATATATAGCGCACCAACAAGGGGAGACGACAATACCTGCCCTAGTTGGTTCGTTGGCGGGCTTACTTTATAACTCCAACAACGTGACATCTGAGACGGGCGCAGTCACGGTCGAATATGAGATAGATGCGTGTAATCGGCTGCTTGAGATGATTGGGTTCGTGCCTCCTCCTGACCCCCCGGCTCTAATCAACGAAGATTCCTTGGCTGAATACAGGCGATTGCTTGCGGAGCCATATGCGTGGTGCCACCTCACCTCGGGAGGAACGGTTGCGAACATCGAGGCTCTTTGGGTAGCCAGAGCGGTGAAATACTTTCCTATAGCGGTGCAAGACGTTGCCAAGAAGCGTTCCCTAGATATCTCCGTAGTCAAGACGTCGAGCGAGGGTTCCCTCAACGAGATTCCAATTACGGAACTTACTCGTGCTGAAGTCATTGGAATAGCGCCATCTGAATCGTTAGCACTAATCGCAAGGTACTTGGAAGCTGTAAAGAGGTTTCTGTCTCCTGCAGATGAAGACGAGGGTGTAGCCTCACTGGCCTGGCGGCTACTTGAAGAAGACTCGGAATACTCTTTGGCAAATGGACTCGCAAAGTGTCTGACTGATTTTCCACCCGCCATTTTCGTCTCTGGAGCAGCCCATTATTCGATCCAAAAGGCGATGGATCTACTCGGTCTGGGTCGAAATGCCGTGATAAAGGTGGTGATGGATTCACAGTTCCGTCTCGATCCTCATGACCTTGAGCAAAAGGTTATCGGTGCTATCGGGGACGGGCGCTTTCCCTTAGCTGTAATCGGTATTGCGGGCACAACTGAAGAAGGTGCGATAGATCCGATTGGCCAAATACTCAACATTAGAAAGAGTGTCGAACGGAAGGGTAGCAGCTTTTGGGTACACGTCGATGCGGCCTGGGGAGGTTACTTCAGGACAATTCTGAGACCGTCATTGGATGAAAATATACAAGAAGCGTTTGAGACTCTCTTCGATCATCTTGGCATGGATAAAATGGCTGAGTTTGACCCTCGAAAAGCTGCTGTATCGCTTGCTGACTGGATTTCGGTTTCGAAGCTCAATGTCAATCTAGCTAGGTGCCGTAGATTGACCCGTTCCTTGCTTGAAGCAGTCTCAACTGCAAAAAATACAGAAACTCTGGTCATCCTCAAGAATCTTTTGAGGGAAGTCGCACCACATGGCGTGGAAGCTGATGGTTCGAAAGAAAGCAGCAGTGGGCTTTTTGACCAGGTGTCTGCTACGGTAGCCGACGATCTCGTCCTCGAAGTCGGTAGATATGACTACGAGTCAGACCTTGAACTCTCCTATTCAAAGGAGGTGTCAGTATCCTTTGATGATCACGAGATCGTTAGCTCCCTTTTCCACATTAAGGATGCAGATTCAGTCACCGTTGATCCTCATAAGATGGGATATGTCAATTATCCATGTGGTGCAGTTGCTTTTCAGAACGATTGGGTTCGGCTTGTTGTTAGACAGAAGGCGCCATACATTACCTCGGTCTCCGATTCAAGAATCCTTCATCTCCCGCCTCGCCATCTAGTCGAGTCGGTTTACCAAGGCCAGCTCGCAAGCGCCGGCACCGTGGCTACTGAAGCTTTCGCTCCATATACTTTGGAAGGCTCTAGACCCAGCTTTCCGGCGACGGCGCTATGGCTAAATACTGAGCTTATTCCTCTGGATCGAAGGAATCACGGAGCTATCGTCAGGAGCTCATGGATTTCTGCTCGAGAGCTATATGAGTGGCTGGTTTCTTTAGACGATGCAATGTCAGTGATTGAACCCAACCGAAACTTCGAGGTGGTGACTTTTGGTCGTAGGGGTTTGCTCCCGGCTCCTCCGGACTCGAATATCGTAATATTTGGCATAAAGCGCAAAGGAGATTCTTCTTTAAGCGGCTTCAATTCTCTGACGCAGGCGGTTTACGAGAGCTTTGCAATTCAGGCCGAGCATGGACAAAGACAATATAGCTATGCGCAGCCCTTTTTCTTGTCGAGAACCGTATTCAGTGAGCCGGGTTATGACTATTCGACATTAGCGGATTTTTTTGAAGCGGCAGGGATAGAGGATGCCCGAGATTGCTATTCGTCGCTAGGCGTTACGGTTCTTCGTTCTGCAGTAATGAATCCGTATCTGCTTCCTCTTCGACGCAGCCATCGCCAAGAGGTGCTCCGTGAATTTGTGCAAGAGCTAGCCAGAGTGGCTCAGAGAGAGGCAGGCGGCAAATCGTAGAGGCTGAATATCAGTGCTGGGCGATTGCCTTGTTCTTGGCCTCAATGCCTTTTATGCACCCGACGAGAGTTGAGTTAACAGGGGTAGATATTCCCACTTGGTAGCCGGCTCTTACTACCGCACCGTTAATAAAGTCGATCTCGCTGATCGAACCTCTATCAAGACTTTGAAGTATAGACGTGCGAAATTCCGCAGCAAGGCCGGCTCCTGCGCTCTGCCAAATTTCCTCCGGATCTTTTACTGCCAGCTCTATCCCGAGGGCTTCAGCTACGTTGATTGCTTCATGGACCGCTTTGAGGGCAACTTCGTGGACTTCTGGCACCTGGTAGAGGAGCCCATAGGGCAACCCAGTGATTCCAGCGATCGCTCCGGTGGCAACGTTGACGAGCAACTTTCCCCAGATCACTGAGTTGATTGTCGTGCTAACTTGGGTTTCTATGCCTGCTTCATTGAACTTCGCCGAGATATCCTTGATCCTCTGGGTAACCATGCCATTGAGCTCGCCAATGGTGGTGTGCTTCCCTTTCAAACCAGCAACTATCTCGCCGGGCGCAATAGCGTCTCCTCCGACGAAAGTTCTGCCAGCTAGTACGTGGCCTTCGCCTAGCTCGTCGTTAATAACCTCCTCGTTTCCGAGTCCATTTTGCAGCGTGAGGACAGCAGTCATGGGCCCCACAGTCGACTTGGCCGAAACAATTGCCTCTCTGGTATCGAACGATTTGACCAATACGATAAGCAGGTCTACTTCTCCTATGGACTTCGGATCCGAAGTCGCGTGCGCTTTGATGGTCCTTCGTTGGGATCCTTCGATGAGAACGAGCCCATTCTCGTTGACAGCTTGTATGTAGGAGCTATTCCTGCTAAGAAGATGAACTTCATTATCGGCGAGAGCCAGTGAAGCACCAAAAACACTTCCGAGCGATCCTGCACCTAAAACGGCAATTTTCATTGGGATTCCTCCGGAGTCGAACCTATTATTGAGACTTCCTAAGCTAACTGAAACGCTGCCAAACAGAGAGAGTGGTTGGATTGCCTCTTCGAAGTAGACCTGGAAAGTCACACAAGTCTGGGGCCGAACTGCGAAGCTGGGTATCTCTCACTAATTCAAAGGCCTAGGATACATCCTTTCAAAGTTAAATATTCGATTTGCTCCCTCTCGCAGCGGGTGGGAAAGAGTCGTTTATTCGCTGGCCAATCTTGAGCAGCTGCTGGTCTTCAAGAATGGAGCCGGACTCAATTCGCGGCTTGAGCCACTTATACCTAGTCATCAATACACCTTCAAGTTCTAATGGTAGTTGACTCCACCAGCTAGTTTCTACAAAGCAGAGAACGCCAAAGAGTGGCAGATCAGCAAAGTCTTCAGTGACTTTCTTCACTCGATCTAGTTGAAACGCCATACCATCTACTAACTTGTGCCGATCGCGGCCGTCAATGAACAGGTGTTGTTTTTTTGACCCATCTCTAGCCCTGCGACGCTCGACCACTCCCGTGTATCGCTTCGCATCAATTATCCAAATTCCCGAAGATGCCAAGACCATGTGATCAATATTTGCTCTCGTACCTTTTATGCGCCGATCATGCAGCACAATATATTTTCCACTGAAGTCATCGGATAGTTGTCTTCCAAGGACCTCCTCGCCAACTGCTCCCTGCGCCCATACTCGGGTTGTAATAGGATCAGAAGTTAGTGCGCGGGCAATTGGAGCAAGCCGACCCCATCGTTTAACGAGTGCCAAATCTCGCTTTTCGTGCAGGTACTCGTATTTCTTCATTGCGCTCGCTCCGGCTTCATCAGCCTGTGACGATAGTGCCTGAACCGATTCAGAGAA
>JABEUM010000177.1 GCA_013044475.1 Acidimicrobiaceae bacterium
GAATTAGGCTACGCTGAGGGCGATATCGATAGTTTTCTATCCGAAAAGGTGGCTTACCGACCCGGAGATTAATCATTGATATTCCTTGGTGACGCAAAAGGGAGACCGGCATTTACCGCCAGGGAGTCCCACCTACTAGTTCTGGGTCCGCCGAGGTCGGGTAAGACAACTTCGGTGATCGTTCCAAATCTAACCTTGCATAGGGGCCCCGCCGTGGTCACCTCGACAAAAAATGATATCCTGGCTGCTACTCAAGGCAGTAGGTCAAAATTAGGACCCGTCTTTATCTTCGACCCATCTGGGCGGATCAAGGCGCCCAAGGGAATTACAGAAGTCCGCTGGTCGCCAGTTGAAGCCTCCGGGACTCTCGACGATGCAGTAAGGACCGCTGACTTGCTCGTGGATGTTGGACTCGAGAGGCCATATGGTGAGGGGTCTCATTGGGCGGAGCGTGCTAAGGCGTTGATAGCTCCGATCCTTTTGTCGACAAAACTCGCTGGCGGGTCTATGGCCGATGTCGTTGGTGGCATTGATGAGCGTGACATCGTCCGATTCGCTCCGGTGCTGGAGGCTAACAACCAGATGCGAGCTCTACAAATCCTGTTGGGACTTGCCCAAACCGACGGTAGGGAGCTATCTGGGATATTTTCTACTGCCTCTGGATCGCTTGGCGCCTATAGATCGGAGGCGGCCCTTAGAGCGACGGAGAATCCCAACTTTAACCCTCAGAAGTTCGTCAGGAGCCGAGGGACCCTTTTTGTCATCTCTTCATCTACCGAGCAGAAAATTGCGGCTCCGGTGATTGTTGCCCTATTGGATCAGATCAGATCGGCGACCTATGAAAGGTCCCCCCGAGGCGCGTCGCCATCCGAACAGCTATTGATGTGCCTAGATGAATTGGCAAATGTCGCACCTCTGCCAAATCTCGCTTCAATTCTCTCGGAAGGGGCCAGTCAAGGAGTGACGGTAATCGGGTGCCTGCAGGATCTTTCACAAGCACGCCAACGATGGGGGAGGTCGGCATCTGGTTTCCTGACCCTTTTCGGTACGACACTACTGCTTCCTGGTATAGCAGATGCGGGGACGCTCTCGGCTATCTCGGAGGTTTCAGGAACGAGGTTTCGTCAAGAGTCACAGGTGAGTTTTGCAGGGCCATCGATCCTCAAGCGAAGATCTCAACTCTCGATGAGGTCCGTTGAAACCAGATTCGTCGCTCCGGGAGAACTCGCTCAGATACCAAGGGGAGCCGCGATGGTGTTCGACTGGAAACAGCCTCCTGGGATTATCAAGCTCAAGCCGATTTTTACTAGGCGTTCCGTTGCCATTGGCGATATCTCGAGATCCGCTAGATAGCTTGAATGAGTTGTGGAGAACTCTTGGTTTTGTGTGGTCGGAGTAGTAGGGCGCACTATGGCAGGGTATGACAAAATGAAGGCAAGGGGGCGACCGGGCCTAGCTGGCTGACCAGCGCATCTCGAACTGTTGGTCAAGGCCAAAAGTGGCCTCTTGAGACTTTTCGGCCTAGATGATCTCGGTTAGCGGGCAGGTAAGCGTGCGAGTGACTCCTGGAATGATCTGAATGGATTCGACTACCACCTTGCCGATCCCGTCGATGTCCGAAGAATCAACTAGTGCGACGATATCGTAGGGTCCGATCACTCCGTCTGCCCTTTTCACTTGGGATATTTCACGCAAGGCCGGAAGGACCTTTAGTGAGTATCCAATTTCAGTCTGAATCAGTACGTAAGCCTGCAACTTGGAACCTAACTTGTGTTCTTCTTTTTAGACCGCAAAGAGTCCTAGGCAATCTTAGGCTCTCAATTGGGATCGCTTGCTTGAAATCTAGGTTGTTGGAGACTTTCTCAGGGGATCTACAGACAAGCGGGTCGATTAAAGTTGGGTTGTCTAAAATGCGAGTATCGAGGAGGTGCGAAATTGGAACTACTCGAGATTATTAACCGCCTCGATGAGACGATCGCTTACCCTGCTCAGCGCCGTTTTGAATACCGAGACCCGTGGGCCAACGCGAGGATCAAAATTCACCTCGAAGCCATGATCGCGCATCGAGACGGATACTTCGACCCAAAAGATGGCCTGTTTGTCTTCAACGCACTCGTCCACTTATCCCGCGGATATTGCTGCAATAACCTCTGCCGTCACTGCCCGTACATCGGTGGACCAAGGCGGCCAAAGGACTTCGAGCCGGAGCTATAAATTGCCTTGCTGGGTCGCAGCGACCCTCGTCCCAAGCGAACGCAAATTCATCATGCGAAAGCAGAATCAGTATTCGAACCTCAGTGTAGGTACCCTACGGGTAGGGCCCTTTCACCGAGTATCTCCCTGTCGTCAAGGTCTTTTCGGACGATCCCGATCCGGATCGGCTTTCTTAGGCCGTTAGCTTTGAACGCATCTGCGACCTCCTCTGGACGATTTGTAGCGAAGATAAGTTCGAAGTCTTCTCCTCCAGATATTGCGTCTTTTAGGGTCGCCCCGTCCTGTATGGGAATGTTGTCTACTGCAAATCCACAATTCGAGGCATCGGCCATGCGCCATAGGTCGATTGCTAACCCATCAGAGATATCCATCGCCGCCATTACCTCCATCTCGGCGAGCAAGATTCCCTCCTTTATTCGGGCTAGCGGGTGGAGGTGTCTCTGGGCACTAGCTGAAGGATTCGCCTTGCCGGATGAGCCTTTCAACTCTCGTAATCCCGCAGCGGAACCTCCAAGGGAGCCGGTGACGAATATGGTGTCTCCGGCGGCCAAATTGGACCTAAGCATGGGATGTCTGCCGAAATGTCCGCCAACGACGGAGACTGAGACGACGATCGAGGCGCCATCGGATAGATCCCCCCCGACGGCGACGATTCCGTACTCTTCACAGGCTGATGTAATGCCGGATTGAATTTCGCCAACATTGGTGTCTTTGGGCGCCGAGATCGTCACCGTTGCGAATAACGGAGTGGCCCCCATCGCCGCTAGATCGGAGATGTTGACCGCAATTGCCTTATATCCGACGTCTTTTGGGGTAAAATACTCCATATCGAAATGGACATTTTCGGCTATCAGATCGGCACATAGCGAGTATCTATTTTCCTGCAAAACGACGACAGCGGCGTCGTCTCCGGGGCCAATTTCGAGAAATTCCAGCCCTTTGCCCGATCCGATCGGGCCGACTTTGGATAAAATCCCAAGTAGATGAGCCTCGTTCCAGGCGGATTCCAAACAAGTTCTCCTTGCTAATTCCTGCAAAAATGGGTCGGGCCCCACCGGAGCTTACCGGGACGCTCCGTCGGTTCATTTGATTATGGTGACTTACTAGGCAAAAATGGCGTAGCCTGTATGAATCCGAAATCTTACTTCAGGAAGGGGCAATCTACATGGCTGAAGTAGTAACCCGAAATAAGAAGCTCCTCGACTGGGTGAACGAGGTTAAAGAACTTTGTACACCCCAAGCGGTGCACTGGTGCAATGGCTCTGAGGCGGAGAAGGATCTCTTAATCGAGCGGATGCTCGAGTCAAAGACGCTAAAGAAACTAAATCCGCAAAAGAGGCCCGACAGCTACTGGGCGGGATCAGATCCGCGCGATGTCGCTCGAGTTGAAGACAGGACCTTCATCTGCTCGGAGAGAGAGACAGATGCCGGTCCTTCGAATAACTGGCGCGAACCTTCCGAGATGCGCGAGACGTTGCGATCTCTCTTTAGAGGGTCGATGGCCGGAAGAACGATGTACGTAGTCCCATTTTCAATGGGACCAATCGGGTCCAAATTCTCAATAATTGGAGTTGAGATAACCGATTCGGCCTATGTGGCCGTGTCGATGGGGATAATGGCCCGCATGGGCAACGCAGTTCTGAAGGCACTCGGCGACGACGGTGAGTTCGTGCCTGCGCTTCATTCCGTCGGAGCTCCGCTTCAGTCCGGTCAAGAAGACGTCCCCTGGCCGTGTAACCCGGACAATCGTTACATTGTCCACTTCCCCGAGACCCGCGAGATCTGGTCTTTCGGTTCGGGATACGGAGGCAATGCGCTGTTAGGTAAGAAATGTCTTGCCCTTCGAATCGCTTCCGTCGTCGCCCATGACGAGGGGTGGCTTGCGGAGCACATGCTGATTCTCAAGCTCACTTCACCACATGGGGCAGTCAAGTACGTCGCCGGAGCCTTCCCATCAGCCTGCGGAAAGACCAATCTGGCGATGGTTGTCCCGACGCTACCCGGCTGGAGTGTCGAGACAGTAGGGGATGATATCTGCTGGATGAGATTCGGCGAAGACGGACAGCTCTGGGCTGTCAATCCCGAAGCAGGGTTTTTCGGAGTCGCTCCGGGGACTTCGGAGCAGACCAATCCGAACGCACTCCACACCCTGAGCAAGGAGACGATCTTTACCAACACCGCAGTTACTTCCGATGGAGACGTCTGGTGGGAAGGTCTTACCGATGAACCGCCAGCGGATCTGATCGACTGGAAAGGTAATCCTTGGACCAAGGGTTCTGCTAACCCAGCTTCGCATCCAAACGCCCGCTTTACCGTTTCGGTTAAAAATGGCCCGTCGATAGCCCCTGAGTGGGAGGACCCACGGGGAGTGCCGATCTCCGCGATACTCTTCGGAGGGCGCAGGGCTTCGCTGGTGCCGCTGGTTACCGAAGCTAGGGACTGGGAACACGGAGTATTTCTTGGGTCGGTCCTCGCTTCAGAGACGACCGCTGCAGCGGACGGAAAGGTCGGCAATTTACGGCGTGACCCCTTTGCGATGCTCCCGTTCTGCGGCTACAACATGGCGGACTACTTTGGGCACTGGCTTAAAATAGGTGCCGGAGCCGATCCATCCAAGCTCCCCAAGATCTTCCTTGTCAACTGGTTCAGGCGTTCCGACAAAGGCAAGTTCCTTTGGCCTGGATACGGCGATAACTCGAGGGTGCTCGAGTGGGTGGCTAAGAGGGTAGATGGAAGCGTCGGTTACCAAGAGACCGCTTTGGGTAGGGTACCTACCATCGATGGGATCAATACCGATGGGTTGGCCATCTCTGAAGAGGCCCTAGAAGAGCTAGTCAGAGTGGATGCTGATTTACTGACCGATGAGGTCGAATCGATCCGGGAGCACTACAGCCAGTTTGGCGAGCGCCTGCCCTCCGCGCTGGCTGCGCAGCTATCTCGGCTAGCTAAAGGGGCAGTACAGGCCTAGTTGGATAGCTGATTTTAGATTCAAAAGGTGGAGCTCCAAATGGAACTCCACCTTTTTTTGTGGTTGGGTTTTTGTGGTTGGGTTTTTGTGGTTGGAGCTTTCAGGCGTTAGTTGCGCCAGAAGGAGTTGTCGGCTGGCCTTGTGGCCCCCCAAAGCCGCCCTTGAAGTTATGGGCACCTGGGCCTTGGGGTGCGACCCCGATCGTACTTGCGGTGATCGTCGAGCCCGAAAGGTTCCCTTCAACCATGACATGAGTGCCACTTTTGATGCTCGATAGTGTCGGGGTAGTCGCTCCCGGGCCCCTGTAGGTTGTGGAGGAGTTGACCACGACGCTGTAGGTCGTGCCGGCCCGCGTAGTCAGTGCAAAGCCGGAGGTCGTAACGGCGGAAGCGGTTCCGCCATACCTTGGCACGGCAATATCGACCATGGTTGCGTCCAAAGATGTGTGGTTGGACGCTATGGAGCCGTATGCGACGATCTTTTCGCCGGTCGCTACGTTGTCGGTTGACGAGGCTTTCGTCCCTCCGGTGGCGAACTGAGTGGCACTACTGAGATCGATAGTCCGGTAGAAGCCTTGGCGGTCCTGGACGACTATCGCCGTCTGTCCGGCGGAGATTACCTTTCCGGCCAAGGTTGGCTGGACGATTTCGACATTGGCTGCGGTTACCGATTTCGTGGAAGATGACAGATTTTGGTTGGTCGGCCGGATCATTACCTGTTCGCCAAGTGTGACCGAGGTTGGCTGGGTCGTGACACCTATCTCGTGGTATGTGGTCGAAGAGGTTGTGTCCACAGTCACCGAATTGCCGTTACGGGTCGAGATGGTGAAGCTGCCGTTACCGATCGACGACACCTTGCCTACTAAGC
>JABEUM010000178.1 GCA_013044475.1 Acidimicrobiaceae bacterium
GTCCAACAAGGTATTGAATAGTGTCGTTGTCTTAGAACTTTGAGGATCGGTCTTTGGCCCCACCGTCTCTACTATTAGCTTTCCGTCTGGCGTTATAGAGGGTTGAGATACTCGAGCTACGTTGGCGGTTGAGGTTAGCGAAGAATAGAGATCTCCCTCCAGCTGGTTGGCACTCACCTTAGAGCCAGCTACGTCAATCACTACTTGGAAGGTGCCGTTGGCTCCTGGCCCAAAGGCGCTCGAGATCAGATCGTAGGCCCTCTTATCGGTGAAGCTCGTAGGGTCAGCACCATCGCCGATGTGACCGATTTGCATCGAGAATAGAGGAATTGTCAGAAGCGCCATCAATACGACCCCGCCAGCCAGAAAGACCCATGGCCGCCGGCCAACGCTAAGTGCATAGCGATGCCAACCGTCCTGGCCTTGAGCGCTTGCCTCTGCAACCGGTTTTCTGACCTTGAATTGGTCGATCCTCTTGCCAATCAAACCAAGAGCAGCGGGCACCAAGGTCATCGCTCCGACAGCTGCGGTAACCACGCCAAAGACCGAAGCAAATCCGAGCTGTCCGATAAATCCGATCCCGGACCCATAGAGTCCAAACAGTGCTACCGATACACTCGTCGCGGCCACTAACACTGCGTGCCCACTCGACTTGACGGTGGAGCCAGCTGCGGAAATGGGATCTGAGCCATCTGTGATCTTTTGACGGAATCGGGTAGTCAAAAAGACTGCGTAATCGATCCCGACCCCTAAGCCAATCATCACTGCGAGAGTTGGGGAAACCGTTCCGAAGGTCACGACCGCTGCCACCAACCCAAGAAGGCTCAATCCGATTATGACCGACAGAAATGCCGTCATTAGCGGCAGAATTGACCCCATTATGCTGCCAAAACTGATCAGTAGTACTACCAATGCGACGCCAAAACCTATCGCCTCAGAGCCGATGTCTTTTGTGGCTGGGCGGGTCAACTGGTCGAGTCCGCCACCATATTCGACCTCGAGTCCTGCCTTTTTCATCGGTTGTGTGGCTGCGTAGAGCGAACTTAGATATCCGATACCTAGGGACTTCGGAACTACTGAAAAGTTGACGTTGAAATAGGCGGTCGTCTGGTTTTTGGACATTGTCGCTGAGTTAGCGGCTAAGGGGTTGGAGACCGCTAATACGTCCGGGAGGTTCACAAGGTTTGAATAGGACTGCATTACGGCGGTGCTCTGTTGCGGGATCGTGCCCTTGGAAGCATGGATGACGACAAGGCCACCGTAACCGGAGGCCGCCTTGTCACTCTTGGAGAGGAGTGACAATCCTTGGTGGGACTCGGTTCCTTTGAGATTGAAGTTGTCCTGGTAGATCCCGCCGTAGGCCTTCTGTGCTATGACGGCGATGATCGCAACGAGTATCCAAATCGAAATAACGACCACCGGGCGACGCGCAGAAAAACGGCCCACTCGTTCAAGACGACTCGTGTTTGCTCTCATTCAAACTCCCCATATGAAGGATTAGGCCAAGGGATCTTCACAGTATAACGGAAAAGTGGCAGAACTGCCAAAAGGAATTGGATTTATTTGTCCCACTGTAGCATTATGAATGATGAGGCAAAAAGTTGATACGGACAGGCGCGAACTGAAGAAAGCCGATACTCGGCGTGCTCTGATGGAAGCGGCTAGTGAACTCTTCCGAAGCCACGGATATCAAAATACGACCGTAGGGCAGATTGTTGATCTCGCAGAAGTCTCGGAGCGGACTTTTTTCCGCTACTTCGAATCCAAGGAAGACTTGCTACTTCCTGAGTTGGTCGACTTTTTAGACCGGATAGCTGTGCAGTTTGAGTCGAGTCCACCTGGCCAAAAGCCATTACAGGCTCTGATGGAATCGGTTAGAGTTGTGATACTTGAGCAGAGGGCTAACGGGCAATCTCTTCTTCTTCAGGTGCCAGCACTAAGTGAAGCTGTTCCGGCGACGCGGGTTACCAAGATCTTTCTAAATTGGGAGGCGGGGATCATATCCCTGATGAAGACGAAGGTCAGGACGATCAGCCCCGGACTTGTAGATCCGGACGTTGTAGCGGTGGTTGTGGCTAGGTGTGGCATAGCTGCCATGAGAACGACCTTTGAGGCTGCTAGGAGCTTTGCACGTGAAGGAAGGCTCACCCAGAACGGCGTAGTGGGCGTACTTGAGAGGTCCTTCGAGCTAGTTTCGGCCGGCTGCGTGGTTGAAAGTTGACAAAAAGGGGGGGGCAGCCGTTCGATGGGATTTGGCTGCCGACTCCTCGTTGGCTGTCGCTGTTGAGACTTGTACTCTTTTTCGTATATCGCGAGTGGCGGATGGCCCGTGATTTCGGGACGAGTACCAAAGATCCTCAGGGTAATTTGGCCCCAGCCTTTAGTGGAATATCAATTTCAAGCGTTATTTCTACTGTTTGCTTATTTAAAACCCGCCGATTCCGATAGTTAATTTGTTCCATTGAGATTCAATGTCCGAAGGACGGGACATCCTCCCAGCCTAGGGCTGGTCTTATCGGAGTTTTTTAAATAAGAGACTTAAGTCATCGGTTTTTGAGGTTTTTGGTTAGGTAGCTAGGCGTGGATAGTAGCTAACTTGTCTACTGTCCCCGCATGGTTAACCCGATGGACACGCCGCCTGCACTTATTACGCCACGGTGCGGCGCACTATGGCAGTCGATATGGGGATAGGAAATCCCTATGGAAGGATCAGGCTATGACGACGAGGGCGTCCAAGGAGGGGCTTTCTAGATTTGTCGCGTGGCACCCGAGGCTCCTTGCGAGTAGACGCTTCTGGGTAATTCAGTCCTCAATTGCCTTAATTTTTGTCGCACACCAAGTGATCGAGTCGAATTTTCAGTCTGGACTCTCCTCTGCGATATTCCTATTATTGCTGCTCAGCGCGTATCTCGTCCCGATAACTATTGCCGCTTACAGCTTTGGCCTGAGTGGTTCGATGGCTACTGCGGCCTGGGTAACCCTTTTGGTGGTCGTCGACCAGATACTCGACCACTCACCAAACTCCCTTTTGACCTGGGCCCATATCATCCAGATGGTGTCGATCGACGTGGTTGCCTTGATAGTGGGCCACAGCTTCGATATCGTCCATGCCGAGGCGCAGAGTCGACTCTTTGAGGCATTTCATGACTCCCTTACTGGACTTGGCAACCGGGCTCTATTTTCTCAGGTCGTCAAGGACTCTCTAGATGGCCGGAGTGAAGTTTCATCGGGCGATAGGAGGATAGCTGCGGCACTGTTGCTATTGGACCTTGAGGACTTCAAGCTCATCAATGACACTTTTGGTCACCAAGTGGGAGACGAGGTACTTCGCCAGGTCGCTAGCCGGGTTCAAACGGCAGCTTCCCAGGCGGAGAGTTGCTTTCGATTCGGCGGAGACGAATTTGCGGTGTTTCTTCTAGATCTAAAGGACAAAGAGGCTGCGCTGGAGGTTGCTCGACGCATGCAACACTTCATGGGAGGACCATTTGTCGTAAACATAGTGGGCTCAGGTGGCGAGGAGCGACACGAGAGTGTCCATATCAAGGCGAGTATCGGGATAGCCTTCGCAACCCAAGGACCAGAGATCTCCGAGACACTAGTCAATGACGCGGATATGGCGATGCACGCTGCTAAATCCGAGGGCGTCGACGTTCTCGAATGGAGCTCCTCCCTTCGTAGTGACTTCGAGGCGAGGGCGATTCTTCGTGAAGACCTCGCTCGGGCGGTAGAGAACGATGAGTTCATCCTTTTCTATCAGCCGGTCGTGGGGTTGCAAACGGGCAGGGTAGTCGGGCTCGAAGCGCTGATCCGGTGGGATCATCCCACAAGGGGCCTAGTAGGTCCGGTAGAATTTATCGATGCGCTGGAAGAGACCGGCCTGATCGTTCCAGTAGGGAGATGGGTGCTTCACGAGGCTTGCAACCAGCTCGGGAAGTGGCTAGATATGGACCCAGATGGGCCGTCACTTACCATGGGCGTAAACGTTTCGGCCATTCAGCTACGAGATCCGGATTTCGTTAGGGACCTTGAAGAGTTGATAATGAAAAGCGAACTTTGTGCGACGAACTTAATACTTGAAATTACCGAAAGTGTTGCTATGTCTCAGGAGTCTTCTGTCCTGCTGTCGCTCCTTGACAAGGGACTTCATGTGGCAATTGACGATTTCGGGACCGGATATTCGTCGATGAGTTCGCTACGGAAGATTCCGGCAGATATCCTCAAGATCGATAAAGCCTTTGTGGATGATGTTTCGTCCGACCCCGTCGCACTCGCGATAGTTAAGGCAATAAGCGATCTGGCGCGGACCGTGGGAATGGAGACCGTGGCGGAGGGAGTAGAGGACGCTGAACAGCTAAGGACCTTGTTTGAGCTCGGCTGCGATAACGTACAGGGTTATTTGATGGCTAAACCGGAGAGGCCGGAAAGTATCTCCCGCTTTTTCGGAGCGCAGTTTCCCTCGTGGGAGACTTGGATGGAGGCCGACTTGCCTCTTAGGCGGCTCGTCTGACGGTCTGAAAATTGAGCTGTGACACTATGGTAGCTAGCCATCAGCTCCGAGTATCTGTGATACTCCTTGGGTAATCTTAAACTCCAATGACGATTAATTCAGCTCTTGAAACTCCACGGGAAACTTAGATTTGATCAGCTCTGTAAGAGCTAATAGCTCCTTTGGGCGCGATTGGCTGACGAGTCCAAGCAAGATTCCGAGATTTCCGCTTGCGAGTCCATGGTCAAATACCGCAATGCTGAGATGTTCGATCGCTTCATCTTCCCTGTTGCAGATCCCAGAGATCAACCCCTTCATCTCTTCGAGCTTGCCGATTCCGTAGTTGTGCATCTGTGAGTCGATGACAAAGCTAAGCGGTCTGATTAGCTGATACGCCTTTTCATACCGACCGAGCTTTACCAATGCCTGTGCAGCTAGCCAATCTGCATACTGGGTGTAGGAGCTGACTGCCTTGAGTTCTTCGGCGAGGGAGAGTACGGTCTCGGGCGAACCTCGATCGAGATGAATTCGAGCGAGAAATTCTATGGCGATCTGCCTAATTATGCCTTTTGACGCCTTTTGTTCAATCTCGGAAAGGGTTTCTATCGCCTCATCGCCCCTATGAGCCCCCACGAGAGAGCGCGCCAACTGGAGCTTCAGCCGGTAATAGTCGGCGTCACTATAGCGAGAGCGATCAAAGTTGGCTAGCTCCTTTTTGCAGATCGCAATGTTTCTTTCGGCTTTGGCAGCGGTTGCTTTCGGATCTTGATAACTCAGATCCAAAATGTGGGCGGTCTCAAAGCCAACGCTTCTAAGAGGAAGCGAGCTTGCTTCGTGTTCCACGAGTTCTTCGTGGATCGAACCTCTCCAGAGGCTCGATCCTCGCTTAAAGATTCGGATAGCTGGAGAGTCAAAATCGCCCCTGAGTTCGTCTGTGCACCTGTAGCGGGCCGTTAGCGAAAGTAGGTTTTCGTTCCCGAGTGAACTTATTAGCGACCTAAGTCCGGGCGGATCACCGATCAGCAGCTCGTCTGCATCGATACTTAATACCCAATCACCCTTGATATGTTCGAGGGCCCTGTTGCGAGCGGATGCGAAATCATCGTTCCACCATCCCGAAACAACTATTGCGCCAAGATCCTTGGCCACCTCGATAGTTGAATCACTGGATCCGGTATCGTAGACAACTATCTCATCGACGAACGGCTCGATAGATGCAAGGGAGGTTGGTAGGAAAACCTCTTCATTTTTGACGATTAGACAGGCGGAGAGCGATTTATGAATCACTACTCAATGATAATGCAGGCTCGCTACCCAGATATCGCTGGGTCTTGGGTGCCTCAGATCTTCTTGATCGGAATCCGCCGCATCCGTGACGCCTACCTGGAGGTGCAACGTGGTTTTTGGAGTGCGGTTGGTTCACCCTATTCATCGCTAAATGGGCCTCGCCGCCTTCGTGGTTTTGCAAGCGACTTTTGCAAATGTACAAGCTTTCACGACGGTAGGCATTTGAATTTGCCCTGGATCCTCTAAGCTCGGCTAGCTCTGGGAGTGTTAGTAAGGGGCGAGCGTCGCCAACACTCGTTTGTGGGTGATTATCGCCCTCTTGCTCCAGGACTGCAACACTTCGAACTCGGATGATCTGGACAGGTAGAGGTCCCCCTGCTCGGCGACGAATTGACCGATAGCGGCGAGTAGCTCCCGTCCTCCCTGCTGGAAAAGACCCTCCAAGACGAAGCGTTTCCGGCCGATTCTCGTCGCTAACCCGAGCGACTTTGCAATGCTGACCAGGTCGGATGGTGCAACTATTACGCCAGATAGCAGCGGGGATGTTATCCAGTCAATGAACTCGACCGAGTTAGCGAACGATTCGATCTGACTTTGGTCAAGGTCTTCATCGATGGGCTGTTTCGGCGTGGGAACTTCCGATGATTCGAGGATCGAAGCGATTAAGTCCAAGGTAAGTGCGATCCAAACCGAGGCGTCGGCTCCCGCTATCTGCTCCGCCCTCTGAAGGTAAGGGACGAGCCATGGCGCTATGTGTTGTCGCAATAGGGTTAACTTCGCAATTTCGATCGCCCTCGACCTGGCTGTTTCGCCGTCGACGACCTCGGCCTCCTTCTTTATAATCTGCCCCAACAGGTATAACAGGGACGACAAGTAGTCGGGGTTTGGGGGTACTTTTACTGAAATAGCCCTATAGAAACCGGCAATCTCGGCTTGAGATTCTCCGCCAATATTGCCATCGAGGGATAGATATATCGAGGCAAACGGGGGTAGCTCGCTGACCAAGAGGGCATTTATAGCTTCGCACCCTGAACGGTCTATCCCAAGTGCGTCGAGCAGTGCTGCAGACGGGACCACTCCTTCGGAGATCTCCGCCAATGCAATCGCGACCTCGGCTTGGGCGAGGAGGGTCGTTGTCATATACCTCGTCATTGCAGGGACTCTGTGGGCCGGAGTAGGCTGGCCCTCTTTGTCGGCTTGAGCGGCCTCATTAGCCATCTTGGCCTTCTTGTGCCGTCGGGCGACACCTCTTGTGCTGCCTTTGTCATCTTGAGCCACCTCTCGAAGACCGCCTTCGATTTGTCAAGATCAACATGTACCTCGCCGAACTCGTCGCCGGAATGGGCCTTTTCTACGCTCACAGCCTGATGCCAGCAGTGCATTCCGGAGATGGGGTCCGGGTGGACCGGAAAGATTAAGTTCTGATGGACGCCAACGTCATTCCACCAGAATCTTGAGGTATCGGGATCAGATGAAGTATACGGTTTGGGAGGTGACTTCGGAAGTAGATGGCGTTTAGGCCCTTCTGAGTTAAGCTCTACCCTTCGCATGGTTAGCGAGTTAGTCGTGTCGGAGAACTTCCATCTTCCCATGTGGTGGGAACAGGCGACTACTCCTGGACGAATGCCTTGCGTAATCCATGGCTTTGCGACGAAGTAACCGATTTCGGAGTTCACCCTAATGAGGTCGGTTTCCTCTATCGACAACCTTTCAGCGTCGATCGGGTTGATCCAAACGGGGTTGGTGTGGGCTATTTCATCGAGCCATTTCGAATTGGCTGAGCGAGTGTGAATCTGAACGGGTAGGCGAAAAGTTGAGATCAGAACCATCTGGTTGCTCTCAAGCATGTCCGGATGAATGTGGCTTTTTACGTAGTTGGGGATTGCTTGGTCCCTCCATCCCCACTCGGCGAGGGTCTTGGAGTAAAATTCAAGCTTTCCTGACGGCGTTGGGAAGCCGCGCCGGATCTCGCCGTCGACAACCACTCCGACGGGCCTTTTGCCACTCGAGTCGGGATCCGGATCTCCGGTAGGGACGATATTGGTCGATACGGGTTTAGCCGCGCTGGTATAAACCCGCCCCAACTGGGTCGTGGAGGTCTCGATTAGCTCGTTCTCGGGAACCACTTCGGCGAAGATCTGCCCGACCTTGTTCGTGATTTCAAATGCTCCGTGGCTTTGCATGAACCCAAGAGGGGTGGTCCCCTCCGCCTTCGCTCTTCCGGGCAGGCCGGGGACGGAATTCTCAAAGATGTATTCGTAGTACTCTTCGACCGTTAGCTTCGCACCCGGATTCTTCTTGGACTCGTGGTACTGCCTAATGCCGAGTGAACCGTCTGGGTCTATCCTCCAAGACAGTTCAATCCAGAACTCATTTTCTTCCCAAACCTCGCCGGGATTGACATCTCGGCTATCGTGCACTTCGCCGCCTTGGTTGTTGGCATAGGTGCGAAGTACTGGCTGGCGAAAGGCCACCCACTGACCGTCGTACTGTTCATAGGAGGTGAGGTCGTGCCTCTCCGAGGAGTGCCCCATCGGCAAGACGTAATCCGCAAAGTAGGAGGTTTCATTCCACGTTGGCGTGAGAGCCACGTAGCAGCCGACCTTGGACTCGTCTAAAAGCATCTCGATCCAGGCCATTCCATCTGGGTTAGTCCAAACCGGGTTGTAGACCCTTGTGAAATAGACATCCATCGTTCCTCTGCCTTGACCAATGAGGTGTGGAAGTAGGAAACTCATCTCGTTCATCGAGAGCGGGTAATCGGAAGGCCACGAGAGTTCGTTCCAAACGTCAGGATGTGGAGGGGTGTAGATCGGCTTGGGGACATACTTGTTCCATGCGTTAGGGTATGTTCCACCCTCGGTTGCTATAGCACCTAGCAGAGCGTTTATTAGAAGCAGTGTCCTCGAGATCTGCCAGCCACCCAGATTACCTGCGGCGGCCGAACGCCAAATGTGACTAGCGAACTTCTCTCCGGCGGTTGCCACTATCTCGGCTACCTCCAGCAATACCTTTTTATCAATTCGTGACTCGGCTGCCGCGTATTCGAAGGTATAGGGCGAGTAGGTCTCTTTCAGCAAGGAGATGAAGGTCTCGAAATCCTGTCCGAGATCTGGGTGGGCGCTTTCCAGCCACTCCTGCCAGTTCCACCACTTCCTGACGAACTCCCGATCGAAGAGCTCTTCTTGGATTAGGTAGTTGGCGATCGCCAGGTTGATCGCCCCTTCGCTACCTGGATAAGGAGATAGCCAGTAATCAGCGTGCGTGGCGGTGTTTGAGAGACGAGTATCCAAAACGATCAATTTCGCACCACGCTCTTTGGCTTGGGTAATTCGTTGAGCGTGTGGGTTGAAGTAGTGGCCAGTCTCCAGGTGTGCACTAACTAGGAAGATGACCTTGGCGTTGGCGAAGTCGGCACTGGGACGGTCCATCCCGGTCCAGTAATGCCAGCCGGCCCTTCCGGCGGACGAGCATACGTTGGTGTGTGAGTTGTGTCCGTCTACTCCCCATGACGCTAGGACTCTTTCGGTAAAGCCATCTTCCCCGGGGCGTCCAATATGACATACGATCTTGTCCTTGCGCCCAGTGGTAATAGAGCTGCGTAGTTTGGCCGCTATTTCGTCGAGGGCGGTGTCCCAACTAATCTTCTCCCACTTGCCCTCACCTCTTCCGGCAGACCTTTTGAGCGGGAAAAGGATTCGGTCTGGGTCGGTAATTTGGTTGATAGTTGCCGGACCCTTGGCACAGTTTTTTCCCCTGGAACCCGGATGTTCTGGGTTGCCCTCAAACTTTGCGACCTGATTGGTATCTTTGTCGACGTAGGCCAATAGTCCACATGCTGATTCACAATTGAAGCAGGTAGTCGGGATCAGCGCATAGCGCCGCTCCTTCTTCGTTGGCCAGGCCTTCGAGTCGAGTTCCATCCAGTCACTCCAGCGCTCAAAGGGAGGATGCGAAGCTAGGTGTATCCCGGAGGGTCCCTGGTAGAAGGTTTCACCGCGCTTCTCGGTCGCTTCTCTGGCGGCGGATACCCTTTCGGCTGCGCTTTGTAGGCGGGAAGTTGAGCTCATTTCGTGGTTTTCCTTGTCTTTCATGGCCGACCCCTTATGCCAATGGAACTGACTGTCCTGCTTGGATGTAGGCGTGCTCATACCCCAGAACGCCGACCGCCGCCACAATTAGTAGGGTAACACCGCCTATCGGAGCGAGAACACCGAGTGCAGTTAATGCCATCCCTATCCAGAAAGGCAGGCGGAACTTTCCTCTGGTCATGGTCCACACCGCCGCCTTGGCATGTGAAGTAGGGTGTGCCATAGTCACTTCTCCGAGCACGAGTACCAGATGTATTACGACGAGCGCTGCTCCAGAGCGGAGTAACAAGCCCTCGCCTTGTCCGCCATCAACCAGGGCCAGTACCGCAAGTCCGACCAAAAGGGACTGCACTAACAGGTGGGGAAGTCTGAGGGGACTCTGCCAGAGATCTCTGGCCCGTGCCTGTGCAAAAAGAAAGGCGGTATAGGTGGCGGTCATAGCCGAGGTGAGAAAGAGGAGTCCCCCAATAACCCCCCTTATCGTCGACGAAGAGCCCACTTCCCCTTGAAGGAGCCACGCCAGGGTCAAGGCGCCATCGATGCCCAGCAGGATTCCACCCCTAACTAGCCAGGATTCAAAGCGGGCTTTGGTGAAGAGAAAGATGAACCTTCCAGGTTTCTTCAAGTCGGCAATTAGCAGAAGGCCGGTTATTGCCAAAGCCACTAGCGCTACGAGTGGAGCGAAAAGTACAGAGCCGTGAGATCCCGAAGGAATCTTGTTCGCAACTATTGCCAAGCAAAGACCCATGGTCGTGCCGGTTGCAATTCCTTTGGTCCAGGTATAAGCGCTTACCCGGATTCCCCACGGGATTGAATGGGGGACGTCGTAGGCAAGTTTGGCGTGCACAGAGTGGTTGGTATTGTCTCCAAAGTCGTGACCTGAGTTGATCAAGTGACTGTCTTGATTCATCTGCGACCACATGAAGACGTCACCTTTTGGTCGGCTGGCCGCTAGCGGATCGAGGGTAGCTTCGTGCGCATCCTTGTAGAAGAGCTTTGGCCTGGTCGATTTTTCACCCCGTCTGACCTTGACAGGTTCGCGATGGATAATTGCCGACACTTTATCCGCTGGGTTTTTGATGTTACCGATCAATATCGCCTCGGTCGGACAGACTGAGACACACGCCGGTTCTAATCCGACATCGATTCGATGGGCGCAGAAGTTGCATTTCTCGGCGGTGTGGTCGTCTGGATTGATAAAGATTGCGTCGTATGGGCATGCCGCCATGCAAGCCTTGCACCCGATACAACTTGACTTATCGAAGTCGACTATCCCGTCTGGCCGCTGATACATAGCACCCGTTGGACAGATAGCAACGCATGGAGGGTTTAGGCACTGGTTGCACCTAGTGACTTGGAAGTTCCTCCTTACTTGGGGGAAGATTCCGACGTCTACCGCCTTGACATAGGTGCGGTTGACCCCGATCGGGACCGAATTTTCAGATTTACACGCCACTGAGCATGCGTGGCAGCCGATGCACTTGGACTGATCTATCAGCTTGACCCAAGTAATTTCGGTGCTTGCATCGCTCGAAGCCACCTTTGGCAAAACTCCCCCTCGCCCGACCTACGGAAATCGGATACTTACTCGTAAGACCTTGCAAACAAATAATACGACTACAAATCGGTTGCGGTACTTGGCAGCTTCCTTTGGGGTTATAGGGATAAGCTATGGCATGGCCTTATATCCCTTAGTCCCGTCGCTGGAAGGACTCGAGATATTTGTCGCGGTAGTGGAGTTAGGTAGCCTTTCGAAAGCGGCGTCTTTGTATGGAATCTCCCAACCCTCCGCGAGCGAGAGGCTTGTCTCTCTCGAAAGAGTCCTGAAGCTAACTCTCCTGGATCGGACCTCGCATGGCAGCACTGCGACTAAGTCTGGGCTCGTCATCTATGAACAGGCAAAGAAGGTTTTGGCGGCGGCCGAAGCGTTGATGCTCAGCGCAATTGAGATCTCTGGCTCGCAAGCTCAGAGACTTCGGGTTTCAGCGAGCTACTCGATCGCAGAATATCTGCTGCCACAATGGCTAGACAAGCTGCGCCTAGTCGACCTCGGCGTAATGCCGGAGTTGACCGTCGCTAACTCGACAAAGGTCGTGGAGTCCGTCCTCGCTACGGGAGATTTAGGTTTTATCGAATCGAGTAGCCACCATCCTGACCTAGAACGAATTGCCGTCGGACAGGACGAGCTCTGGGTGGTCGTCGCTCCGCACCACGGATGGGCGAGATTGGCCAGGCCTCTTTTGCCGCTCGAGGTCTCCAGGGGACCGTTGATCTTGCGTGAGCGCGGATCGGGGACTAGGGAGATATTCGAAGAGGCGATGGCCCGCCTGGGGCTGACCGACCTCAACGTCAAAGCCGAGATGGGGTCGACGGCTATGATCAAGTCCGCCCTGGCGTATTCCGCCTCAGCTGGCGTGTTGAGTCGCCTCGCCGTTTTCCATGAAGTAGAACGATCTGAACTCGTCCACGTCGAAGTCGAAGGCTTAGACCTAAGCCGATCCCTCTACGCCATCTGGTCCAAGCAGCGTGGAATCAGCGCAATTGAGAGGGAGCTCCTACGTACCGCGATTAGGAGTTGATAAAGGGGGGAGTCACTTTGTCGTGGTCGGTACGGCCTTACCGCCGATTCTTGGCAGTGACCCACGGAGATCAATGGGTCGGAATTTGAGATCTTCGGATTCCGAACTAATCTAGTGGCATCCTGAATGCCAAGAGTGAGACCGTCTCGATAGGGCGATAGTCCCTCTGTGGTGTCCGAAGGAAGCCTAGCGACCGGTAGAGCCGGTGAGCCTGCACCATCTCCTGCGTCGAATGGAGAAAAAGTGCTTCGAGGCCACGTTCCTTTGCCAATCGAATAACTTCCGTCATCAGCAGTCTTCCGTAGCCGCTTCGTTGTTCTGTGGGATCGACCGCAAGAATTCGGATCATTCCTTCGCCATCTTCCAATCCTTCGGCCATTGGAGATGAGGAGTCGCCAACGAAGGTTACGGTTCCAACTACCTTGTTGTTTTTCCTCAGAATCAGCACTAAAGAGTCATCTACCCTGGCCGAGATATCCGCGATGTAGCGGGCATAGCCTTCGTCGAGGGATGCGCCTAATAGATTGCGGTAAGCCTTCAGAACGATTTCACCCGTAGCCTCGTACTCCTGTGGTGTTACCGGTTCAATCTGGATCAATCCATCTGTCTCAAGTCCATCCATCACCCTAAATTAGCGGCTAATCGACCCGATGACCGTCCGAGACTCTTTGGTGTCCCTTTGGTGTCATTGTGCTAGGCGCTTAATTTGGCTTGCTTCGGCAGCGTGGCTATTATCCCCCCGGCTACCAGGAATGAGATCGCCATGGCAGAGAAAAATGCCTTAAAGCCAAAGCCCGTTATCACCCACCCCAAGATGCTTAGCCAAATGGCACCCACGCCGTAGGCAATCGCAAAGTATGCCCCAAAGGCGGAGTTACCCTCTCTGTTGTGTACCGAGTCGGCGAACATCGACTGCAACAGCGGGGATTCTGAATAAGCCAGCACGCCTACTGCAAATCCCCATACTCCGAGGAGAACCTTGTTCGGTCCGGTCAGTGCAAAGCCTATAAAGGAAGCCGCACCGAGGAAGTAGGAGGCCATAATGACGGTCTTTCGTCCAATGCGGTCCGATAGATTTCCAGCGTAGAGTGGTCCAATGACCCCACCTAGCAGCATGGTCGTGTAGATTACCCCGGTCTCGATCTGGCTTAGATGTCGGGAGTCTTCAAGATAGAGCGGTATGAAGGCACCGATCACTCCGAGTCCCCGGCCCCCGGCGGCGACGGTAGAGGCGATGAGTATTCTTTTGGTTTCGCTGCTCGTCTCCCGTATCACGGCTCCCATGTTTCGGATTGAATTGAGCATCGAGGAGAGCGACAGTCGACCCATTTTTTTTGCTGTGACGGCTTTTGGTTTTTGCTGCGGCGGAAGGAAGAATTGAACGATCGATGCGCCTACGAGCAGCGTCAATCCCAATAGCGCCAGAGCTACTCTCCATCCGTAAGCGGTGATAGCTACCGACATAGCAAGGGGTACAAGGAGGGTTCCGATCGATCCACCTGTTGTGTGCCAAGCGAGCACCGTTCCCCTCCGTGATGGAAACTTCTCGGAAAGGTAGGCGCTTCCAACTGGGTGCTGGGGCCACTGTGCTAACGAGCCAAAAACTTTAGCACCGGCATAGGCCGCAAATCCTGGTGAGATTGCGCCGAAGAAGCTAGCTAACGCTAGGCCGACGTCCTGAAGGGCCAAAATGGATCGGGCCTGGCGACCTTTTACCAGTCCAGCGGCGCTTTGCAGAAGTCCGCCGATCACCCCAGACACTCCGAGTATCACGCCGAGGCTTGCATATGAGGCGTGAAACTCTCTGATCACATACGGGTAGGTGAGTGCGATCCCCGAGACGTAGAAGTGTTGTATGCCGTGGGACGCTGTCATCAAGGAGATGACTTTTCTTTCCGAACGATCTAGCTGTCCGCCTTGCGTGTGGGGACTTTCTGACATTGATCTCATCCATTCGGTCTGGCTATCTACATATTGGTGAATCCAAATATAAGCCGCATCGCTCGGGTTTTGGCGCAACAACCCTTGAGTACCTGTGAGTCTTGCAGCTATTGCCAAGGCGTCTTGTGAAATTAAGAGAGGCTTGCAATATTTGTTTCTGTGCGACTGCCTCGGAGCTAATAGCTTCGGGTGGCTGAAATTGGTGAGCATTCTTTCTCATTAGGCGAGCTCTTGCTTCAACCTTCATCCCGGAGGAATGCAACTCGGAAAGGATGCCAATGTGGCATGCCTCGAGGTCTGGGAATCGGGACACCCAATCATTTTGTTCGATCATCAGGCCGACGCGGAATCAACTGCATGACGCCTGGCAGCAGATTCGCATAGGATCTCAACTAAATGGGATAACTGAAGCAAAGCTGAGTCAACCTTAGGGAGATAGCGTGGAAACGATAGTAAACACCACCAGCGGTATGATCAGAGGATTGGAGCTGGCTGGAGTGGTGTCCTTCAAAGGCATACCCTACGCGGCCCCACCCTTTGGTAAAAACCGCATGTATCCTCCTCTCCCTCACTCGAGCTGGGAGGGAGTTCGAGATTGCATAGATTATGGTCCGACCGCCCCCAAAGGTCCCTACGAGTCACCTTTTGACAAAATACTTCCCGAACCGGCTATCGCTGGTGAGGAGTGTTTGAACTTAAACGTATGGACCCCTGGGACCGAAGCCAAGGACCTTCCAGTTTTGGTTTGGATCCACGGCGGGTCCTTCTTGAACGGCTCCGGTGCAGTCTCGACCTACGACGGGACCAATTTCGCCAGGGATGGGGTTGTCTGTGTGACGATCAACTACCGGCTAGGGGCGGATGGATTTCTATTTTTGGACGACGGAATATCCAACCTTGGCATCCTTGATCAGCTTGCTGCGCTTCGATGGGTCCAAGAAAACATTGCCTTTTTCGGAGGTGACCCACATAAGGTCACTATCGCGGGCGAGTCCGCTGGAGCAATGAGTGTCGGGACACTTCTTTCTCTCGATGCGGCAAAGGGACTCTTTAGGGGTGCCATTATGCAAAGTGGAGCGGCGCACCACTACCTGAGTGCGGTGACTGCAAAGAAGGTGGCCGGTTATTTAGCCGAAGCATTAGCTATAGAGCCGGTACGTGACCAGTTCAGAGCGGTCGAAGTCGATCGACTAGTGAAGTCAACTTCAGACTTGGCATCCCAGCCACAAGCCAAGCCCGACCTGGCCAAATGGGGCGAGATAACCCTAAATTTGATGATTTTTGAACCAACGGTGGACGCTACTGTCATAAAGGCACCTCCTATTGAGTCGATTAGAGCAGGAGCCGGAGACGATGTGGCTGTGCTGATCGGAACGAATCGGCAGGAATTTAATTTCTTCAGTGTCCCGACGGGGGTCTATGAAGCTATCAACTCGGCGGTGGTTGCCTTTGGAGCGATGGCTTTTGGTCTAGACGCCGACAAGCTAGCCGTATATCAAAAGCTACTCGCTGATGAGCCTCAGGGGGAAGTCTTTTCCCAGATGGCTGGGGATTGGTTCTTTAGGATCCCTGCCATCAGGCTCGCCGAGGCTAGACAAGATGCAAAGGCAAATACCTACCTCTATGAGTTCCAGTGGCAATCTCAGATGTTCGACGGCCGACTCGGAGCTTGTCACGCACTCGAGCTACCTTTTGTTTTTGACACCCTTGGCGTTTTGTCAGAAGGGATCAGTCTCGCATTCGTCAAGGGACCACAAGAGTTAGCGGAGGAGATGCACTCGTCGTGGGTAGCATTCATTAAGAATCTCGATCCGGGTTGGGATACCTACTCGACCGACGACCGTACGGTTCGAATCTTCGGTGGGGGTTCTCGAATTGAGAAGGACCCCAGGGGAGAGACGAGAGAGATCTGGAAAGGCTTACGATAATTTTGTGATGCGTTCTTTGCTTTGATTTCGCTAGCCTGTGCGAGCTTAGGCAAGCTGTTTGACGAGAAATTTGGTTCCTGACCAGATCTCGTTTTAGCCGAAGCGGCGAATGATCACTTGCTCTATAGCGCTCAAAATGTCCGAATGGAAGGTGGATTATGGTCTGGTCCCACCGCGTAGCGGTCATTTTCCAGGAGAAAAATAACCGTCGACACCACCGTTCTTTGGGTCTTTTTGGACTCAGTTTTTCGTGCCAGAGCGAATAGCGGATAGACTATTAGTTGTATAACACACCCAATTCTGCAGTGCTGCTACAGCTCGCCTGAAGACCTATAAGAAAGTGGCTGTCGATTAAAGCCTTTGCCGATTGGTTCTACCCCGACTGGGTGGACAGAAACATAAAATTGATCTGGCTGGCGAGGCTCGTGATGAGTGCGGCGAGGTCGTTGGCGGGAGTGATTGTCCCCATCTATCTCGCGCTGTTGGGCTTTAATGGGACCAGACTCGGCGAACTTTTTGCGTTGGTGGGGATAGTTTCTGCAATAATGTCTTCGCTCGTCGGGTATCTAGCCGACAAGATAGGCAATAAGTTTGCGCTGGTAGTTTTCCCGCTTCTCGCCGCCATGGCCGCTATCTATTACGCCTTTTTCTCTCATATCCTCGGCCTTTACATATTTGCGGCCCTCGGTTCGTTCGGCAGAGGGGCGGGCGCAGGAGGCGGAATGGTCGGGCCGTACCAGCCTGCGGAGAGTTCATTCCTGATCCAAGGAGTTCCCGCCAAGTTCCGTAACGATGTTTTTGGGCGAATTTCGCTCATGTCGACACTCGGTGCGCTACTAGGGGCACTACTGGCGGTGTTCGCTCCGGGGGGTCACCTCAAAGGTACGGATCTAAGTGCAGCATTTAGGCTCTCAATGCTGCTGATTGCGGGCCTTTCAATCTGTGCCTCACTTCTGGCGCTTGGCATAAAGGAGAAGGTCGAGTCCGCTAAGGTGCGCAAGGCTCGCGCCGGGGGTGGATTCTGGCCAAAGAGGTCGATGAAGCTGCTGGTTAGGTTCTGGGCTACCAACTCACTCAATGGCATAGCGGTGGGAATGTTTGGGCCGTTCATCACCTACTGGTTCTTTAAGCGATTTGGAGCGGGGCCGGCGAAAATTGGTTTTCTTTTCGCTATAGTGAACTTAGCCTCCCTGAGTTCTGCGATATCGGCGGCACCGTTGGCGAGACGCTTCGGAATCGTCAAAGCTAGTACTTTTTTGCGCTTTGCTCAGAGTATTTTGCTTTTCCCCCTAGCACTCGCTCCAAATTTTCTCGTTGCGTCGGTGGTCTATTTGATCAGGATGCTCGCTCAAAGGGCCGCGTTGCCGCTGCGTCAATCCTTCGCCGTCGCAATGGCCCATCCCGATGAACGGGCTAGAGTGGCGGCACTTTCGAACGTTCCCAGCCAGGTCTTCTCTGCGGCTTCGCCATCGCTGAGTGGATGGATGTTTGATAACCTCTCACTCAGTATCCCTTTCGAGATTGGTGGGTTATTGCAGCTCCTGAGCGGCATGCTGTATTATCACTTCTTCAAGACGACGAGACCCGAAGAAGAACTCGAAGAGTCGGGCTAGTCGCAAAGGTTTTCAGGGGCGAACTGGATTGGAAGGCTACTTGCAAGCTGAGCGCTGTCGATGGTTCTAACTTGTGCGCCTCGGTTGGTTAAAAATAGCAGCGTCACTGAACCGACGGACCGATTGCTAACGCGTTCTATCGCCTCTTTGTAGGTAGCTGCTTGGGATAGGTACTCACTGACCCTCTTGTCGATGAGCCAGTCGGTGGCGAACTCGGCTGTTTTATAGTCGACTACATGCAGGGAGTCGCTATCTTCGAATAGAAGATCGACGTACCCTTCGAGGATACCTTGGCCCTTGAGTTCGCTACAGAAGTACATCTCCTTCCAATGTCTTGACACGGCCGCCTTTTTGAGAATCTCACTCCCACACGCAGCGAGGACTAAGGTCATTACTCGGTCGATGAGCTCTTCGGTACCGTTCTTGTGGCAGGATTCGAGGACCGCAGGCCGTACCAACTCGACTAACGAGTCCTCGGACAATTCATCTCTCCGGTAATCGCCTAGCGATGTAATATCAAGTACCGACAGGGCAAAGTGCACCGCATTACCGATGATTACCGACTCGTTGTTCGATTTGAAGTCGCGACTTGAGGTAGGAATCTCCTGTTCTTTAGTGTTGTCGATCCGGTTCGATAGGGGACTATCGGCTAGGTTGTCATCTGTCGCCGTTATGACCTGCGATTTTGAAGCGGAGATGATGGCTTCTTGGGCTAGTCGATAATTGGCCTCAGCATCTTGAAGCTCGTAAGGTACTGATTCAGTCGGTATGTTTCTTCGGCGAGCCGACGAAGTTAGATTTTCGCTAACTACCTTCGCTACTGGGATTGAACCTTCGATAATCGTATTCATGATCAAGTCAGCGCCGCACGGTGAGGTCGACTCCTTTACGAACTTGCGGTAGGTCGAGATGATCAGAAGATCCCTAGCGCGGGTGCACCCAACGTATAACAGACGCCGAAACTCGGCATCTTGAGCCTCTCTATCTCCTACTTTCCACTCATCGAACCCTTGGGAGATCAGAGCGGAGTTGATTTTAAGGAGCGGCTCGCCGGAGTCTGAGAAGCCTAGCGTTTGTGATCTCGCAGAATTACTCGAGGTAATTCCGACGAGAAAAACGACCGGAAATTCGAGTCCTTTTGAAGAGTGTATGGTCATGAGTTTGATCTGGCCTGCATCTTGTGGCGGAGGCAGTTCCTCTATCGCCTTGTCGGCTTCCTGGCGAGAGTGCGACCATTTCAAGTATTGGCTTAGTGTCCCCCGTGGAGCCTTTTGACCCCACAGGCGGGCCTCTTCGAGGAGGAGCCTGTACCTAGATCGACTCTGCTGGGGTTTTTTGTCAAACTGTGCTATTTCGAAGCAAAGTCTCTCCGAAATGATTGCTTCGATCAATTCGTAGACAGTAGAAGAGCCTAACGAATACCGCTTTTGGCGGAGGTAGCTCAAGGCCGCTACTACTGAGTTGTTCCCTACTTCGATTGGAGGAGGATCGAGTTCGAAGTTAATTCGGCGGCCAAAATCCTTGATGTAGTAGTATATCTCCTTGTCAGAGCAGCCGAAAAATGGGGATCTTAGTGCTGCTAGGACGCATATTTCGTTCCCTGGGTCGTCAATTGCTCCAAGGGTGATTAGCACATCATTGATCTCTTGGGACTTGTAGACGGAGATGATCGAACCGATGGCGTATTCGTAGGGCGAAGAATCTAACTCCTTAATTATTGAATCGAAGCCGGTCCGTTGGGGGGAGAGTATTGCTATGTCGGATTCCGATATCTCTCTGAGTTCATTGGTAAATCGGTCCCTTACCACGATTCTGTTTTTTATCATCTCATCTATCTGAGAGACGATAGCTTTGGCCTCTTGATCTCTGATTGGGCCGATGAGGTTTGGGATCGCTTCAGGGGGTCCGAGCATAATGACTGAGTCTTGCTCTGGCTGTTCGTCGACGTGAGGCGTCAAAGCCTTGAACGAATAACCCTGCGTGGATCGGTCTAGCAGCCTTTCGAAGACTGAATTGACAAAATTAACGATCCCTATGCGACTTCTGAAGTTAGTTGTCAACTCGACCAGGTCTCCACCTAGGGGTTCCATCTGAGACCTCACGGCGTTGAATTGGCGCAGATCTGCACCCCTGAAACGGTAGATCGACTGTTTGGGATCGCCTACGAAGAACAAGGATCCCGCCTTCACGGTGCCTTCCGAACCCGCACCGAGAGCCGAAGTCGCCCCGACTAGCGAGAGGATCAAGTCGATTTGGAGCGGATCGGTATCTTGAAACTCGTCGATTAGGTAGTGGCTGTATTGCTGGCTAAGCTGTTCGAGCACCACTTCTGAATCTGCTCCGAGAAGTAGTTCTCGTGCCATCCCGAGTAGGTCTACGTAGCTGAGACGACCCTGCTTGCGCCGGTCTTCGACCCCTTCGAGGACGAATTCGACCAAGGCATCAGTTAGTGCAGATATCCAGTACTGGATATAGCGAGTTTTGACGTCGAGAATTCCCCGGTAGAGGTCTTCGGAGAGCTCGATCAGATTGGCAATTCTCGCTTGAAGTGCCTTAGCTGGGGTCTTGCCGCTCGGTTTTCTTTCGCTGGGCTTGGGGGCTTCTTTTAGGATGTCCAAGACCGAGAACAGGTTGTTCGAGGACAATGGATCCGCCAATCGCTCCGCAAATGCAATGAGTTTGGAGCACCTCCTAGCCGCTCTCGTTTCGGATTCGAATAAGCCTGCTAGCTCCTTGGATCGCTCTAGCAGATCTCGGTTTTTTGCGCTGATCTCCGAGATCAATTGTGGAGTGGGCGCAACCGAGTCCGAGATGGGTGTCTTAGTAAGGAGCGGCCAAGCCGAATCCAGTGCCTTGGCCGCCTTCTTCAGTACCTTGAGTGTCGCACCTTGTGAGTGTGCGACCAGCATCGCCCAGGCGAGGGAGTTCTCTCCGCCAGGGTCCGGTGCAGTTTCCAGCAATTTTGGAAGAAAGGCTTGAAAGCGAGTTTCGAATTCGATTTCGTTTTCGATCTCATCCAAAACTTCGATCTCGGGCGTAAGTCCGGCTTCAAAGGTAAAACTGCTCAGTATTCGCCTAGCGAAAGAGTGAATGGTTCCAATTGGGGCCTGTTCTATCTCCGAAAGCGCCTGCTTGACCCTCATCGAAGAGGTCTCATCTAGTTCGCCCCGCTCGAGCTCGGCTAGTTCGAAGGTTATTCTTTCTAAAAGTTCTTTAGCTGACTTGTCGGTAAAAGTTATAGCGACGATTTCGGAGATACTTACACCCTCGATTAAGAGGAGATTCTTGACCCTTTCTACCAGCGACGAGGTCTTTCCGCTACCAGCGCCGGCCTCGACAAACATGGTTTTTTTGAGCTGCTGGGCGATCTTTTCCCGTGCCCCTTGGTCTTTTATGGGTAATTGTCCCGAATGGGTAATAGAGCTTAGATTTGGTTCGGAATCAGACATCATCAATCGCCCTCACCATCTGGATAGTCGTCCTGATGTCGCACATCATCGGGGTAGACCAGGTCCGCAAAACTCGAGATCACCCGGTCGGCGAGCTTGGCTTTAATCTGTTGGTTGTGCCATCGCGGTCTCAGATTCGAAGGGTCGCAATACTCGCAGCCGATCGGATTGGCTGATGGGTTGAGGAGTCCTTGGGGAAACGAGCCGTCCCAGATGGCTTGCACAATTGATTTGACGACCAGGGCAACCCTCTCCTTCACTTCGTCGGTCAGGACCAGATAGATCCTCTTCGCTTCTTCAGATGGTGCGGTGAAGAGGTATTCGCCGATCAATTCTGGAGTCATCTCAGAGGCCTGTTCCATCTCACTAAGGCTTGCCGCGTATATGGCAAGCTGGAGGTTTCTCCCGTTTTGAGTCGGATTCTCCGGTGATATCTTGTATTGGCTTGACTTTCCGGACTTGTAGTCGACGACCACCATCTGGTTCAAGCTGTGTCTCAGATCTATCCTGTCGATTCTTCCGGCGAATTCGACTCCTGGCTCCCCTCCGACGCCAAGTTTTGCTCGAAGCCGCTCATTTGGTCCGAAGTAGACCTCAGAGCCGACCGTTTCTGCCTGGCTGTCCTCGCGAAACTTACCATCTTTGTGGACTATTTCTTTGATTTCACTGATCAATCGATTTCGCTCGAAGCCATGGTAGAGGGGTTTAGCGAATCGATTTAGCCTGGCGAACTCGGCAATTTTCGCTTCTGCGCTAGCGATGGCGACCGCCATCTCCTCCTCGCTCCAAGGGGAACCAGGTTTTGAACTCGTTCCGTTGGGATCCTTGAGAGACCACTTCACCATCGCGTCTAGTGCGTGGTGGATGATGTTTCCCCGGTCTCGAGGCGAAATTCGAGCTTCGCCCGAGGGCGACTCTATTACATCAATCGAGAGTATGTCCCTGGCGAAGTAGGAAAATGGGCAGGTCGCCCAGCGCTCGAGAGCGGTCGGCGAGAAAGCTTCCTTCTCGATCTGCTCAAAGATAGCTTCGCCGATCATTCCATCGAACTCTGTGAAATTCTGAGAAGCCCTGGCGCTCTTTAGCCTGAGGCTCCTTTCGAGTGGGCCATCAGAGTCGCGCGGCTGAAAAGCCCTCAGATTGAAGGTGGCTCTGCTGATCTCTCTGGCCCGGAGAATATTGAGGTCGCGCTCTTCAATCGGAAGAGGGATCTTCAAGAGCTCGCTAAAGTCCCCTTCTAGGTGCCTCAACTTGGGATCCTTTAGAAATAGGTACTCCGAGGTCGAGACCCGCCTGCCGACGGACATTGAAAGCAGATCGCACAACCACCTCGCTGGTGACTTGGCCTTCGAGTCGCTTAGATCGCTTCTACAACTAGTCAGGATGACTTCTTCCGAAGAGAAGATGATGTTCGATAATGTGGCTTTGGCCTCGAAGTAGCGAGTGCTCTCGGGATGCCCCTCCAGATGGTACTTTCCTTCTAAATATCGGGTGATAAGCGGGTCATGACCCTTTAGCGCGGCCACCCGGTCCTCGGTCATCCCGAGGATAATTACCAATTTTCGCGGACTGAATGGAGTCGACCAGATTGGGTGGATCGGTAGGTTATGGTCTATTTTCCCGATTTTCAACTGCTCCGATTCGATAGCGTTCAACACCGAGTCCCGAAATTCTTCAAAGGCGACAACTGCGACGATCAGATCGAGTTTTTTCAAAGCCCGTAGAATTTCGGCTACTGCGCTTTGTCTCGCATCAAACTGCGTATCGGTGGAGGTCTCGCCGTCACTTTGAAGCTGCCAAAGCCGGAACTTGTCTCCCCACGCTATCCATTCGGTGAAGCTCAGGGTTTTATCCTTAGTGGACTCTCTTAGTTCGATAATCTCCTTGATCTCTTCTATCAGCTTTAGGCAAGCCTGGTGGATCTGCGCCGGGTTGAAATTACGGCTGAATCTGTAGCTTTTCAAGTCGCCCAAAAGCTCGTTTGCGCAGCCTTCCAGTCTGTTAAGCCAATGCGTCTCTGCCAGGTCCCCGAGAACAGTGCGCGCTACTTCTTCCATTGTGGAAACTGGCATGGCTTCCTCGTGGTCAGGGTCGCCCCGTAGCTTCAAAAGATCGAAGAGACCGTCGAGTGTTAGTGTCGACGATGTAATCTCCAAGGTCGCCTGGACCCGCTTGGCCCAGGCGGTATCGCTCAGGCGGCCAGCGGGGGATGCGACGAAAGGTATGTGAGACCTATTCAGCTGAGCTAGTAGGTACGGGAGGTAGGGCTCCTCGGAGGTGTATACCACCTCCATTTCGGAGAATTTTGCCCCCCTTTTTGCCGCTTCTATTATCGCTTTTATTGCATATCGAACTTCGTCGGTGGGGTCGTGCGCATCTACGAAGGCTAAATTTGACGCTGGGTATGAACATGGAGAGGGTTTGGCAAGTGACGGGTCAGCGCGCCTAGCCCAGTCGGTGAACGAGTCGTCGAGATCGCCGTCGCCAAAGGTCCGAAGGATTATTGACACTGCACTTTGACCAGACAACCCGTGTATTGTTTCGGCGCCCGACCTGTTGATGTGAGTAGGAAGGAAAACTATCACCGGATCTAGGTGCAAGTTTTCCGGATGGGCTCGGAGGACTTCAGTCGCCCTCTGTCGCAGTTCAGAAGCCGAATAGAATGCCAGCGCAATCCGCTCGCTTATCTCGTCACAGATTTTGATGAGTGTTGAAGTCCTCCCGGGAACCCTTCTGAGGGTGGCCTTCTCATGGTCCTTCAGGCGCTCGTAGCTTCGAAAGATCGAATGAAAAGAGTTGATTGTGACCTTCTTTTGATTTGTGCCAGGGAACTCTTCACCGTGGTTTTCGAGAACCTTTTTAGCTGCTAGTCGAATTACTCCCGCGTTTGATTTTCGACGCTTCGCTAAGGACCCATCCTTACGTACAATCGACTCCGCCAGCTGATCGAAGGTAATAAAGTCAACTGCACCAAGACCATTTCCACCATCGGATCCAGCGAAAAGTGGCGCAAGATTTCTTCTGGTCAATACGCCGGTTTCATGTGAATCGACGATAACGCGGACCTTTGCGAGCGTATCGCCACCTTTTAGCCTTTTGACCTCGTCGGCAAGTACTCGGATTGGATCTGACTCTGGGGTCACCCAACTTGTTTGAATTACCACAGGGCTTCTCCTGAGTGTTCATATATTGTCTCGAGTGTGGGCGGTCTTTTATTCGACACGGGTCGGCTCGGAGTAGTTTGAGTTACACATCTTCCAATAAAGTACCCATCGGGTGGGACATCCGCTTTCCTCGCATCGAGTTGACCGTCAAAGTGCTCCTTTGACGTTAGCTAGCCGCGGCGGTTAGGTACCCTTCTCGCTTGATTGAAGGTATCGCAAAAGCAATAGTTGGTATCAGCACCAAGATGATCATCCACCGCAATCCGAAGAAATCGGCAAAGTAACCCAAGATGAAGGGCGAGATTATGTTGGCACTGCCTGCGGCGGCCGAGAGTAAGGAGTTCGCCCGATCTAGCTCACCTTCATCAACCGAGTTCCTGGCGAGGTTGAGGGATATCGGATATACGAGTCCATGTGGGATGCCGAGTAGTGCGAAGGACAGAAAGAGCTCCATTGGAGAGTTGCCTATAGCAAAGATAATTATGGCAATAACCGAGAGCGAGGACGAGAATATGACCAGCGCTCGCAGCTTCAATCGATGTGGGTATAGAAGTATGACTCCCCGGGATGCAAAGGATGCGCCAAAGAGCACGGTAAAGGCTAGCTGAGTTGAAGAAGCGGAGATATGGTAGATGAAGTGGGCGGCCAAAGCCCCGAAGGAGATAGCGGCAACGAAGGGGAAGGAATATATCAGCTGGGTATAGATGGCTATCCTGAAGCCTCTGATACTCATTAGTTCCTTGACTGTCACCTTTCTTTTTGGGATCACCTCTTCGGGTGGATCTTCTATGACCCCCACGTCGGCTCTTTTGGTCAGCCAGAGGGCAAGGAGAACGAAGGGGACAAAACTCCCCATCGCTACAACCAGGGACCCAGGCCACAACCGAAGGAGCACCGATTCCAGCAGTGGCCCTACAGCCAAGCTCGCAGACAGGGCGAAGGTATAAGCGGCTACCCCTCTGCTCGGCGAGACGCCTTCTAGGTGAGAGCCGATGGTGGCCAAGCTCGGATACATGAGGCCACCGGATATCCCGAGGGCGATATAGCCTAAAAAGAATCCCGCCGGATCTTTCGAGACCACCAGGAGAATTGAAAGTCCCGTCGCAATTAGAGCAAGTCGCGGGGCAGATTTCAGTCTCTTTTTTCTGACTGAGACCAAAAAGGCGGTCAGTACCGCCGATACTCCCGAGGATGCAATTGCTAGGCCTATGGATGAGGTCGATAGGTCGAGGACCTGCCTACCTAAAAGCGGGGCTGTAGTCTGGACACTGTTGTTGCTCGCCCTAAACAGGGCCGCTACAGCGAGATAGCCCACAAATCCGGTCAGCTCGGACCGTTGCATTTCAAAGAGTCTTCTAATAGCCTTCATGTACCTCGCCGGCGCGCCATAGCGGAGATTTAGAGGGCCTACCCGGCTGTGTTATGTTACGTAAGTCTAACAGCTACGCGGGTTTTTAAGTTGAAACTGCGACGATATCCCGAGACTATTCTGATTGGTCCGAGAAAAAGGATCGGCTGAACCCAAGTGTAGGCAGCATTCATCGAGTCGACTTTTGAGTCGGAGCCTGGGCTACTGGCTCCGACTCTGGCTTTTGAACCCGCACCGCTCCCACCGCCGGAGGCCACTTTGGCTTTTAGCGGGCACAGGCCAAGGCCCGACGGACGTCAATGCGCCAGACGGACGCGATTCGATAGTTAACTTCCGAGTCTTTTGACCGGAACTACCCTGACTTTGATCCGCACTTCACCCTCGGTGCGGAAAGGATATGAATCCTGCCCAAGATACTTCTTCGCCATTGCATCGATATGCGCGTCAGCTCCAGTAGTGTCGAATTCTCCCTTACCGGTCACAGAGACCCATCGGTAAGGTTGCTTGGAATCGACAACGCATATCGAGACGTACTTGAACTGCTCGATATTGCGATGCTTTTTTCGGCCCACAGAAGTATTGATGATGACAGCTTCTCCGTCGGTGTCTACCCAAGTGGGCGTGGAGTGCAAAGTGCCGTCGGAATTAATGGTTGTAACTATCGCGATTTGAGCCTCTTTTAGCAGCTCAATATCCGCATCGGTTAATTTTGTAGCCATTTGCTTCCCTTCAGACCCTTTCTTTTCAGAATATCGAGTAATTCATCGCTCCGGATGTGGAATTGAGGATATTTCACCAATTCTCGGACCAGCTAGCTAATGGTGAGCGGGTCGACCAGACTGGGGCTCGAAGAAGTGTTAGATTCTGCAAGGTTGTTTTTTGTTATAGCTAGGAGGAGAGACGTGAAACTCGGCTTGCAGCTCGGATACTGGACGTCCGGGCCACCAGTAGGTGCTTTAGAGCTCATTTTAGCCGCCGAGGATCTTGGTTTTGATTCAGCGTGGACTGCAGAGGCCTATGGTTCCGACGCTCTGACTCCATTGGCGTGGTGGGGATCGCAGACCACACGGATCAAATTGGGAACTGCGATCATGCAGCTATCGGCGAGGACGCCGACCGCAGCCGCAATGGCTGCCTTGACGATGGACCACCTGAGCAACGGGCGATTCATTATGGGAATTGGTGCGTCGGGTCCCCAGGTCGTTGAGGGCTGGTACGGTCAGCCCTACCCGAAGCCGCTGCTCAGGACTCGAGAATATATAGAAGTAGTTCGTTCGACGCTAAGGCGGGAAGGTCCAGTAGTCCACAGCGGCGAGTTCTATAACCTCCCATTTCAGGGCGGGACTAATTCTGGTAAGCCACTTAAATCCACGGTTCATCCTCTGCGGGCGGATCTTCCAATATTTATGGCCGCCGAGGGTCCGAAGAATGTCGCTTTAGCGGCAGAAGTTGCAGATGGCTGGTTTCCTTTTTGGTTCTCGCCAAGTTCGGACGCCTTCTACCGCAAAGCTCTCGCCGAAGGGTTCTCCGCGCAGGCGGTCGCGAATAAGGCCGAGATATTTGAAGTGGCCTGTCCTACTATGGTCGCGATCGATGACGACATCGAGGCGGCAGCTGACAAGATTCGACCGCTCATCGCACTCTACGTCGGGGGAATGGGGTCAAAGTCGGCAAATTTCCACGCCGATGTTTTTGTGCGGATGGGCTACGAGGAGGAGTGCCTCAGGATTCAAGAGGCCTTTTTGGCTGGAGATAAGGCAGGGGCAACTTCGCTAATCCCGCTGAGGATGGTCGAGGATGTTGCTCTCGTGGGCCCAAAAGAGAAGATCAAGGACGACCTTGAGCGGTGGGAGGAGACGGTAATTACGACTTTGGTTATCGGCGGAGACCTCAATCTGATCCGCACCATCGCGGAGCTGGTCTTAGGCTAAGCCGACGGGATCGAGGTCTGGCTATTTCCACCGGTAGAGGTGCTCTGGCCTTCCGGTAGCCCCGTATTTGAGGGTAATATCGACTTTGCCCAGCCGAGCAAGGTAAGAGAGGTAACGCTGTGTAGAGGTCCTTGAGAGGCCGCTCCGTTTCGATACCTCTTCCGCCGTAAGGTCTTCCTTCGTTTGGCGGAGGGTTTCGACCACTATTTCCGTGGTGTGTGCCGAATGGCCTTTTGGTCTCGTCTCCTCTGGGGTGGATCGGATGGAGAGCCAGAGTTTGTCAATCATTGCCTGATCAACTTCTTCAACGGAGTCGACTTCCTGCCTAAAGATTCGATAGGAGTGGAGTCTTTCCGTGAGGCTAGCCGAGTCAAAGGGCTTCGTGATGAAGTGGACCGCACCAGCTTGCATGGCCGTACGAACACTTGCGGTGTCTTTTGCTGCGCTGACGACGATAACGTCTGGTCTTGGAGGCTCCATCTGATTCAGCCTCGATAGTACTTCCAGCCCGGTGATGTCGGGCAGGTAGAGGTCCAGGAGCACGAGGTCTGGATGGTTTTGAGCGATAAGGTTCAGCGCCTGCGCCCCTGAAAAGGCATGACCCTGTACCCTAAATCCGGCTACCCGTTCTACGAAAGTCGAGTGGATCTGATTGACGCGATAATCGTCCTCGACTACCAGCACATTGATATCGCTCAAATTACCTTTTCCTTTGGCTGTGGCGACCATTGATTAACCTTACGGCCCGTAACTAGTGTCTTGATCTATTTCGATGTCGGCAGATTCGTACTGCGCTCTTGGTCCACTCACCGGCGCCTTTTTGGTGGCCATCGCCCTCTTAGGCTTTGCCGGGCCTACTGAGAAAGGTATGACGATCCTGAAATATGCACCCGGAGTGTTTGAAACCTCGATGCTCCCCGATGACTTCGAGACAACTTGCTTTATCAGTGCGAGACCTAAGCCCCGCCTGGCTCCATGGCGAGACTGCTTAGTCGAAAATCCGTCGACGAATACGTCTTCGCGAAGTTCGGCGGGAATTCCGGTGCCCGAGTCCTCGACCTCTAGGAGAAGGTCCTGTCCGAGATTCGTAAGCTTGACCCGGACCCAACCTGGGTCACTACTGTTCCAACCGACCTGCAGAACTGGAGGCGCAGCAGCGTCGATAGCGTTATCTATCAAGTTCCCGAGCACTGAGAGCACTTCCGCCGGGTTGACTAGTTTCGCGTCCAAGTGTGTCGTTTCGTCGACTACCAGCTTCACGGACCTCTCCGCAGCAGCAGCACCTTTAGCGAATATCAGTGCCGTTACCATAGGATCCTTAACCTGATCGGCAAGTCTCGACGAGATTGTGTCCTGGGTCAGTGAGACGTCACGTGCGAATGCGACCGCCTCCTGCGCCTCTCCAATCTCTATGAGTCCGATAATGGTGTGAAGCTTGTTTGAGAACTCGTGCGATTGGGCTCTTAGTGTTTCTGTCATACCGACTAGCGAATCGAGCTCTTTCAGGAGTCCTTCCTGCTCCGTTTGGTCCCGGATAGTTATCACGTAGCCGAGACTACGACCTTCTTGGTTCACCTCAATGTTGTTAATGATTAGAACCGAATCTCCGACCACGACCGGCAGATCGGATCCGGTAATTTGTTGAGTAAGGACTGCTTTGAGCCGAGACCCCCTCACCAAAACTGAAAGCGGACGGCCGGTGGAGTGTTTAGGGAGATTGAGCAGCCGTTGCGCTTCGTTGTTGAAGAACCTGATCCTGCCTTCGCTGTCGAGGCCGATGACTCCCTCGTAGATCCCTTCCAGCAGTGCCTGTTGCTCCTCAATAACTGAAGCAAGCTGAGTAGGGGACATCCCGAGTGTGGCTTCTCTCAGTTGTCTGCCAGCAATGGACATGCCAAGGGCAGTTAGCGCAAGTGTCGCCAGAATTGCCAGCCAAAGCTTCCAGCCGGATCCCGCGAGAATCTGGTAGAGGCTTTCGCTCGAGGTGGAGACTACGAGGTCATAGCCCGGTAGCTTGCCCAAGGACTCGAGCTTCCCAATGAATGCGATGTTGCTCTGTGAGCTAGATCCTTTACAGATGGACGAGACGTTGGGGTCTGTAACAAGCTGGTCGACTGAAGCGCCGGACTGGTAGCCAAATGTGTATTTTGCGCTCTGAAGTGCAGTATTTTCGGTGCCGTCTACAGATATTGAGCCGGTTGTTGGCAGTGAGATCCTAGATACCTCGAAGCCTGGAAGATAACTGAGGTTCAGGTGAAGACCATGACACAATTTGTCTAGCGAGTCGACGGTATTAGTTCCAAGCTGTGGAGGCTTGGTCCGGTTGGTTTTTGGGTCGGTTCCTATCGGACCGATCTCCGGGCTAGCGAGGACGTAGGTGGTATAGAGCTGACGCTTGGTCTTATTGGACAAGTGAGACGATGCAACCGACGCGACCATCACTATCGAAATACTCACAGCGATGACCGCCAAGGCGGCAATGGTAATTCCCAGCCGCAGCCGTAGGTTTCTCGAGTCTTTTTTTATCTCGTTCCGGCCGTTCACCTGCTCCCCCATCTCAAAAGGTTAGCAAGTTCCCGACCTTTAGCGAGTTTTTCCCGTTCCATAGACGAGCTGGGATTAATGGGATTAAGTGAATGAATGGGAAAAACTTAGTGAAATTGGTCACAAGCTCCCTACCTTTTATTGATCTAGTAGTAATTACTTATGCAATTTTTGTTAGACAGTCAATTTGTGGCGGGGGACTTGGAAGTGAAGCCAAATCACCTTGTACAGCTGGCGCTAGTCGAAGGACTTGGAGACTTGGGGGCATGAATCTATTTTTTCTGACGTTGGGATTCGGGCTGGTGACGGCTTCGGTCCTTTCGCTTTTATCCGTGGGATTAAGTCTGCAGTTTGGAGTTACTAACTTCGTTAACTTCGCTTACGGCTCTTATCTTTCCGCCGGAATGTTGTTTACTTGGACGTTTTCGGCCAAGTTGCACTTTCCGTTCGTGCTGGCCACTGTGTGTGGGGTCATCATGACGGCTATCTTGGCGTTGGTAGTCAACGAAGTCGTCTTCGAACCCTTCGCAAAGAGGCGTAAGAGTATCTTCTATATGCTCATTGTCACCTTTGGCCTGTCGCTGCTGCTCGACTCGATTCTTCAGATCTTCTACGGAGTGGGTTTCGACAAGTTTCCGATCAAGCAGAGCGCGGCGATCAAGGTCGGTCCGTTCGACTTTACGAGTGACCAGCTTCTGATCATTTTGGTCGCGGTGGCATCGATGGTGGTGATCCACCTCTTGTTGACCAGAACCTCGCTAGGCAAGAAGATGCGGGCTATGTCAGACAATCCTGACCTGGCGAAGATTTCCGGGATAGACACCAAGTCGGTCACTAGAGCGACGTGGGCTATTTCGGGGGCTCTGGCTGGCCTTGGAGGAGTAGTGCTAGCTATAAATACCGTCTATTTCGAGACGACAACCGGCGATAGCCTGCTCTTTGTAATATTTGCCGCAGTCATCCTCGGCGGAATTGGACAGACCTATGGTGCGATGCTCGGTGCTTTGGTAATCGGAGTAGTCACCGAGGTGTCAGCGGTTTGGGTTTCCTCGGCGTACAAGACCGACGTGGCCTTCTTGATACTTGTGATCATGCTCCTAGTTAGGCCCCAGGGGATCATAGCTTCCCAGGGTAGAGCGTAGGGAGGCTGTTATGACTGGCAGATACGAGACTTTTGAATACTTTGGGGGAAGTGAGAATTGGATATAATACTCGGTTACGTGACGACCATACTGGTCTTCTTCTTTACCTACAACATCTTTACCCTGGGCCTTAATATACAGTTTGGCTACACGGGTATCTTGAACTTCACGGTAATCACCTTCATGGCAATCGGTGGTTATGTCGCAGGAGTGTTAGCGATGCCGAAGGCTGCGGCTGGAAGCGGAATCTACTACATACTCGGGCTCAATCTTCCTTGGCCGATTGCGGCACTTGGGGGAGTCTTGGCTGCAGGTCTACTCGGCTATCTGATTGGCCAGATAGCCCTCAAGAGGTTGAGGAGCGACTACCTGGCCATCGTGACGTTGGCGACTGGGACGTTACTCTACGGTCTGATCGGCAACGGGACATCAATTTTTGATGGATGGCAGGGTCTGTTCAACGTTCCTCAGCCTTTCGCTGGCTTTAGGACCTGGACGCCACTTGGCTATTCGATCTTCTTCACCATTATCACTGCGATACTCTTCGTCTTACTCTGGCTTTTTGCTAATCGGATCTACAAGTCCCCGCTAGGTCGTGTCATGCGAGCCGTCCGTGACGACCAGGATGTCGTCGAAGCATTCGGCAAAAACACCTTCAAGGTGAGGATGACTGCGATGGTTATCGGGTCGATGTACGTTGGTGTCGGCGGAGTCCTGACTATCGCTTACATCACGGCTCTTTCCCCGGCTGGATGGACTACTGGTGAAACCTTTGTAGTCTGGGCTGCACTTCTTGTCGGTGGACGAGGTAATAACTTTGGGGCGATAGTAGGGTCCTTCTTGGTAGCGGTCGTGTTCAACGAGGCGACTAGGTACCTTCCCCAAATACCGGCACATCCCAACCTGATTCCAGATATCCGTTATGTCCTGATCGGGCTCGCAGTAATCCTATCGGTTTATTTCAGGCCACAAGGAATGTTCCCGGAGAAGAAGAACACCTTCTTGGAGGTGCCGCTTGGCGATAGTTCAAAGGCAATAGAGGAGCACCTCGGCGGCCTGTCCAAGGTTGGAGAGCAATAATGACGACGATTTCAAATGACCAATCTACTCCTGTGAATGTTGCCTTAGAGGTCGAATCACTCAAGAAGAGTTTTGGAGGCGTGGCGGCTGTTGATGGTGTTAGCTTCTCGGTGGAGAAGGGTACGATCACCGGATTAATCGGCCCTAACGGCGCCGGAAAGTCGACGATGGTCAACCTGATTTCAGGAGCTCTCAAACCTGATTCCGGACATATCCGACTCGATGGACACGGCATTGGTGGGCTAGAGCCACATCAGATCGGAGCCAGGGGTCTGATCAGGACCTTTCAGATATCGAGGGAATATCCAGACATGACGGTTATGGAGAATCTGATTGTCTCCGCCGCCAACCAGGGTGAGAAACTGATCAATGTCTGCTTCAGGCCATCAGTTGGAAAAAAGAGAGATCGCGAACTCGTTGAGCGGGCTCTATATACCTTGGTAACTTTTGGTCTCTATCCGTTGCGTAACGAGTATGCCCGCAACCTTTCAGGCGGGCAGAAGCGACTATTGGAGCTATCGAGGGCGGTCATGGCCGATCCTAAGGTCCTGCTCCTCGATGAGCCGATGGCCGGAGTAAACCCAGCGCTTATCGAGAAACTCGGTGAACATATTGTCGGGCTGAACAAAGAACTCGGGACGACCTTCGTGCTCGTAGAGCACAATTTGGAAATAGTCGAAAAGATCTGCTCGAAAGTCATAGTCGTAGCTCTCGGAACAACTTTAGCCGTTGGAACGATGGCCGAGCTTAGAAAGAATCAAGCAGTCGTAGACGCGTACTTAGGGGGTGACGTTAGTGAGCGTGTTGGTAGTTGATAGCCTCACGGCGGGTTACGGTAAGAATCCGATCGTTTGGGATATCAATCTCCAAGCGAAGGTCGGACAAGTAGTAGGGATAGTTGGCCCTAATGGCGCCGGAAAGTCGACGCTTTTGAAGGCGATCTTTTCGATGGTGCGTATTGACTCGGGGAGCGTACGGCTCGACGAGACAGACGTAACCGGGCTCTCGTCTTACCTGCTAGCCAGGTCGGGTCTCGCCTATGTTCCTCAGGTCCAAAATGTCTTCGCCTCCATGTCGGTGGAGGAGAACCTCGAACTTGGTGGAATGATGAAAAAGACGGACTTGAGGCGGAGGATTTCGGAGGTTCTCGAGATCTTCCCGGATCTTCAGGTCGCTCGGAATAAGAAGGGCGGGGACCTTTCGGGGGGACAGAGAAACATGCTGGGAATGGCTAGAGCGTTGATGGCCGAACCCAAAGTGATACTCCTCGACGAGCCGACGGCCGGCCTTTCACCGATCTATGTTGACGTCGTATGGCAGCAGGTCAAAAGGATCGCCGAGTCTGGCACGTCAGTCGTGGTGGTAGAGCAGAACGTTGATAGAGCGATCAGCTCTTCCGATTGGGTCTACGTTTTGGTCGCTGGCCGAAACAGAGTCGACGGCCCATCCGCCGCAATAGCCGAGCTTGAACTCGGAGAGATCTTCCTGGGGGCAGTTCAGGCTGCGAATGAAGAAGAAGGCTTGCTCCACAGTAATTGAGCTTGCCTTTGTCATTCCTTTCGGAATGCCAGGGGGGGAGATGAAGATGGCGAGCCTGGAGGCGCCGTTTTCAGGGTCTAGTTCCAGGGACGGTAAGTGTAGAAAAAGATTAGGAGGACCTATTTTGGGGCGATTCAAGCCAATTAGCCGTTGGCTAGGTGCAGTCGGGGCTCTCTCTATGGTGTTGGCAGCTTGTGGGGGATCGTCTAGTTCTTCATCATCTGGGTCAACGACCACAGCGGTGCCAAAGACTATTACAGTCGGGGAGCTTCTGCCTATGTCAGGCGCTGAAGCCTTCGTTGGACAGTGGTTCGATCATGGGGTTAAAGCTGGGATTCAAGCGGTTAACGCCTCTGGCGGCGTGATGGGTGCCAAATTGGTGCCGGTGCTTGAGGACACGGCTGGCGATCCTGTGGATGCCGTTACCGCTTGGCATACTTTGCAGTTGCAAAAGCCGTCATTCGTCATGGGACCATCATCTTTGGAGATCATGGGGGTCATAAATGACTTCCAGAATGCGAAGATCGTGGACATGATGGAGGGTGGCACAACACAACTCGACAAAATGCAGTACCCGTACGTCTACAGGGTGTTCCCTTCAGACTCAGCGCTGCTTGCTGCCGAAGCATATTATGCAGTGAAGCAGGACCACTGCACAAGTGCTTCATTGCTCTATACAGCGGATGCCAATGCGCAAGCGGAGGTTCCTGCGGTAATTAGAGCATTCAAGGCACTCGGTGGCACTATCTTGGCCAACGAGCAGATAACAGCCGGACAGTCATCGTACTTGACTGAGGTAACAAAGGCGTTTGCCCAAAATCCTCAGTGCGTATTCTTCCATGCTGATCCTCAGACTGCGGCTACCGAGTTCGCCAACGTCCGTCAGCTGGGACATATGAATGTCAAGTTCATCACTGGCGATACTGGAGCTTCGTTACAGCTAGCTCAAGCCTTTGGCCTTTCTGATGCGTCCAAGTATATGGTAGGTATGGGTGCTCCGGCCGCATACCCGCAATCTCAGGCCGCATTTTTGAAGGCTTATGAGGCAGTTTGGCACACTAACAAGCCATTGCCAGCGTCACCGGCGATGTATGACGGAGTAATTATTTCGGCATTAGCAATGACTGCTGCGCATTCGACTAATCCAGTCGTGTGGCGACCTTTTATCACGAAGGTTTCTAACGGTCCCGGTACTGATGTGTACACATATGCACAAGGAGTAAAGGATCTAAAGGCTGGAAAGACGATCAACTATCAAGGAGCGTCTGGTAACGAAAAGTTCAACAAGTATCACAACGTCTTCTCTGACTTCACGGTTGTTCAGTTCGACACGAGTGGCAATATGCACACAATCGACACTGTGACCGCTTCTCAGGTGGCGTCTACCTACTAGTTGAAAGTAGCAATGTAATCATTTGGTTGGGTCGATTGAAAGTTGTGGTCGGCCCGACCAAGTTCAAATTTCCCTCGGATACCGTGCCAAAGAGCCACA